>JACQDG010000055.1 GCA_016201185.1 Acidobacteriota bacterium
TCCGAGACGGCAGGAATCCCCTGATGCTTTACGGCTATGGCTCCTACGGGCTCAGCATGGACCCGGCGTTTAGCTCCAACCGGCTGAGCCTGCTCGACCGGGGCTTTGTCTACGCCATCGCCCACATCCGGGGCGGCGGGGAGATGGGCCGCTTGTGGTACGAAGATGGCAAGCTGCTGAAAAAGAAGAACACCTTCACCGACTTCATCGCCTGCGCCGAGCACCTGATCGCGCAGAAATATACCTCGCCGGATCGGCTGGTGATTTACGGCGGCAGCGCCGGCGGCCTGCTGATGGGCGCCGTGACGAACATGCGTCCGGACCTGTTCAAGGCCGTCATCGCCAAAGTCCCGTTCGTGGATGTCGTCAATACTATGCTCGACGAGTCGATCCCGCTGACGGTCACGGAATTCGAGGAATGGGGGAACCCGAAGGACAAGAAGTATTACGAATATATGAGGTCTTATTCTCCTTATGACAATGTGAAGGCCAAGGCTTACCCCAATATGCTGATTACCACCAGCCTGAACGATCCCCGGGTGGCCTACTGGGAGCCGGCCAAGTGGACGGCGAAGCTGCGCAAGATGAAGACCGATCACAACGTCCTGCTGCTGAAGACGAACATGGGAGCGGGACACGGCGGTCCGTCCGGCCGCTACGAGCAGTTGAAGGAGACAGCCTTCGACTACGCGTTCATTTTTGATTTGCTGGGGATCGAGAATTAGGGGCGAGGGCTCACGCCATGCCGGGTTTAGCCCCTTATCCCTGCCTGCTACCCACCACCGTGGTCGGCTCCCATGCCTGGCCGGGGTGGTACTGCCAGGCGCAAGAGGCCATCACGCAGGGGCTATACGGGCCGAAGGACATCGAGGAACTGCGGCGGGACGCGGTGACGGTGGCGGTGGAGGACCAGCAGCGGGCCGGCATCGACGTCATCACCAATGGCGAGATGGGGCGGCTCGATTTCAACCTCGGTTTCTACGGCGCTTTCACGGGATTGCGGGCGCTGCCGTTGGAGCGGCGCCTGGGCGCCCCGGCCCACGACCAGCGGCCGCGGTATGAAATTGTCGGCGAGCTTCACGCGCCGCACGGCCTGGGTGTAGTAGAAGAATTTCTGTTCCTGAAGTCGATCGCGCGGGCGCGGATCAAGGCGACCATTCCGGGGCCGTTCACCCTTGCGGGCCGGTTGACGGGCGGAGATCGCCTGGAGATTGCCGAGCGGCTCGTGCCGATCGTGCGGCGGGAACTGGAGCGGCTGGTGGAGGCCGGCTGCAACCATATTCAGCTTGACGAGCCTTCCTTCGCCTGCTACCCGGAAGGCGTCGAAGACTACGTGCGGTTATTCAACGCCACCGTGGCCGGGATTCGGGCGACGATCAGCACGCATCTCTGCTTCGGCAATTACAAGGCCCGGGCGGTGGCCGCCCGCCGCTACCGGCCGCTATTCCCGAAGATCCTGGAAATCGCCGCCGACGAGCTGATCCTGGAGTTCGCCGGCCGGGAGATGGCGGAAATCAATTTGTGGAAGGAATTCGGGGCGGAAAAACGGCTGGCCGCAGGCGTAGTGGATGTCAAGTCGAGCTACATCGAGTCGCCAGAAGAGATTGTCCGCCGGGCGCGGCTGCTGCTCGAGTTCGTGCCGGCCGAGCGGCTGGCCTTGTGCCCGGATTGCGGCTTCAGCCAGACGGCCCGCCACATCGCCGTGACGAAGTTGCGAAGCCTGGTGGAGGGAGCACGGCTGGTGAGGGCAGAGCTCTCCTGAGCCGGCGTTCCTCGCTGGTTTGCTAGAATGAAAACGCTGGCGCGCCCTATGACATCCCGCCGTCATTTCCTGGAAAAAGTTTCGGCCGGAGTGGCCGGCACCATCGCCTCGATGGCGCCCGGCAGCCAGATCCTGGGAGCCAATGAGCGGATCCGGCTAGGCGTCATCGGGGCGGGCAGTCGGGGCCAGGAGCTGATGCGCCAGGCCCTGGCCTGCCCCTCGACCGAGCTCGCTGCCGTGGCCGACGTTTATTCCCGCCGCCACCAGGAATGTCGCAGCTTCGTTCCTGACGCCCGAATGTATTTCGACTACCGGGAAATGCTGGCCGACCGATCGATTGACGCAGTGCTGATCGCCACTCCCCAGCACTTGCACTGCGAGCATTTCGTAGCGGCGCTCGACGCCGGCAAGCACGTTTACCAGGAGAAGGCCATGGCCTTCACGCTGGATCACGCGAAGCGCATGCGGCTGGCCTACCAGCGGGCCGGCAAGGTCGTCCAGATCGGCCACCAGTCCTGCAGTTCCGGCCTCGTCCAGGACGCGCGGAGCATCCTGGACGACGGCCTGGTGGGGCGCATCACTGAGATCCACGCCCACATGTACCGCAACACGCCCCACGGCAAGCCACAGTGGACCCGGCCGATTTACCCGGACGTAAACCTGGAGAACGTCCGCTGGAGCCTGTTTTTAGGCGAGGCTCCGCAGCGCGAATTCGACCCCAACCGCTTCGTCAACTGGCGCTTCTTCTTTGATTATTCCGGCGGCAACGTTTTCGAAAACATGGTGCACCAAGTGGCCTTCTGGTACAAGGTGCTGAACCTGAAGATTCCGGCGGCGGTGACCATGCGCGGTGGCCTTTACTACTGGAAGGACGGTCGCGAGGTCCCCGACACCATGAACGTGGTAATGGAGCAGCCGGAAGAGATGCTATTCATCTGGGCGAGCGGATTCGGCAACGACTACCTGGGCTCGACGGAAGAGATCCTGGGCGCCGACGGCACCCTCTCCAAGGGCCGCCAGATCCGCTACACCCCGCAGAAAGTGAACCGGCCGCAGGGCAAGGAATTTGTGGGTTCGAGTGCGGGCGAAAGCCACATACAGAACTTTCTGGATTGCATTCGCTCCGGCAAGCAGCCCAACTGTCCGTTTGAGATCGGTTTCCGCAGCTCAATCGCCTGCCGCATGGCGGTGGAAAGCTACCTCCAGGGGCGCACCGTGCGATGGGACGAGAAGCGGGAAGCGATCGTGTAGGGCGGCTGCCGCGCACCGGTCCATGTTGCGGCATTTCTTTCTGTGTTTACCTCGAACTGCTGGAGCAGACGCATGCCCGCGGTCTCAATTCCAATGTCTCACTTAAATTGACGCAGTTCGGGATCGATGTCTCGGAGGCGGCCTGCCGAGAGAACGTGTCGGCGGTGGTCAAAAGGGCCTGCGAACTCGGCAACTTCGTGCGCGTGGACATGGAGTCGAGCGCTTACACGGACCGCACCCTGGCGCTGGTGGCCGACCTGCACGGCGTCTGCCCGAACGTCGGGGTGGTTATCCAGGCGTATCTTTACCGCAGTGAAGGGGACACCGAGGAGCTGATCCGGCGCGGGATTCGGGTGCGGCTCTGCAAGGGGGCTTACGACGAGCCGCCGCTCGTGGCTTTCCCGAAAAAATCGCAAGTGGAGCAGAATTTCGAAAAGCTGGCGCGGCGGCTGCTGGTGGAAGGCAATTACCCGGCGCTCGCCACGCACGATGAGAGACCGATCCTGGCCGCCATCCGGTTCGCCGAAGAAAAGGGTATCGCAAAAACTGCTTACGAATTCCAGATGCTGTACGGCATTCGCCGCGACCTGCAGGCGCGGCTGGTGGCCGAGGGGCACCGCGTCAGGGTATACGTGCCGTTCGGGGAGGCCTGGTATCCCTATCTCATGCGGCGGCTGGCGGAACGACCGGCCAATGCCTACTTTGTAGCTCGCCACTTGTTTCGACGGTAAACTGACAACTGAGCCATGCCGGACCCTCCTGTCCCCGAGCATCTCATCCGCGTCTTGTTCGTCTTCGGCACGCGGCCGGAGGCCATCAAGCTCTGCCCGCTGGTGAAGCGGCTGCAGCAGGCGCCGGAGATATTCCAGGTGCGGGTTTGCGTCACGGCGCAGCACCGCGTGATGCTGGACCAGGTGCTGGCGGCGTTTGGCGTGGAGCCCGACGAGGACCTGGACATCATGCGGTCCGACCAAACTCTCCCCGAATTGACCGCGCGGGCGGTGGCGGCGCTGGGGCCGGCCGTGGCGGAAGAGCGGCCTGGTGTAATTATTGTCCAGGGCGATACCACCACGACCTTCTGCGCCGCCCTGGCCGGCTTCTACGCCCGGGTCCGCGTGGCTCACGTGGAAGCTGGGCTGCGCACCGGCGACAGGAATCAGCCCTTTCCAGAAGAGATCAACCGGGTCCTGACGAGCCGGTTGAGCGACCTGCATTTCGCGGCAACAGAAGAAGCGGCTGGCAACCTGCGCGCCGAAGGAGTGGCCCCGGAAGGCATTTTTGTCACCGGCAACACGGTGATTGACGCCGTCTTGTTTATTCGCGATGGGCTGGAGAAAGGGACACTGCCACGGAAGGAGTGGCCGTTCCTCAATCGAGAGAAAAAAACGATTCTGGTGACGGCCCACCGCCGGGAGAGCTTCGGGGAGGGATTTGAACGCATCTGCCGGGCGCTGGTGCAGTTGGCGGAGCGGCCGGATGTGGAGATCGTCTATCCGGTGCATCGGAACCCCAACGTGCAGGAGCCTGTGCGACGGCTGCTTTCGGGCCGGGCCAACATTCACTTGCTGGAGCCGCTCGATTACGTGCCTTTCGTGGACCTGATGACCCGGGCTTACTTGATCCTGAGCGACTCGGGGGGCGTGCAGGAAGAGGCGCCGTCGCTGGGAAAGCCGGTGCTGGTGCTGCGGGAAAAAACGGAGCGGCCAGAGGCGGTCCGCGCCGGGACCGTGCGGCTGGTTGGGACCGACGTGGAGAAGATCCTCGCCGAGGCCAGGCGGCTGCTCGATGATCCGGACCACTACCGCCAGATGGCCCGCTGCCACAATCCTTACGGCGCCGGCCGCGCCTGCGAGCGGATCGCGGGAATCTTGCAGAGCAAGTGCGGAGCTCACGCCTTCGGATGAGTACGGTCGTAAACTTCCATCAGGTCCTTCAGCGAAAGCTGAGTATATTTCTGGGTGGTAGAAAGGCTGGAGTGGCCGAGCAGCTCCTGGATGGCCCGCAGGTCGGCGCCGCTCGAGAGTAGGTGGGTGGCGTAGGCGTGGCGGAAGGAGTGTGGATGAAGCGTCGGGTCGCCAGAAAAGGCAATGGCATACCGCTTCACGATCCGCTCCACACTGCGGGACGAGAGACGCCCGCCTCGGCGGTTTAGCAGCAGCGCCGGCGAGTCAAACCCGGCGCGGGCCTGCAAATACCGCTCCAGCGCCTCGGCGGCCTTGGCTCCGAAGGGGACCTGCCGCTCCTTGCGCCCTTTGCCGCGCACCCGAATCCAGCGGTCGCTCCAATCCAGGTCCTCCAGGTTTAATCCCACCAGCTCGGCGACCCGCAGCCCGCAACCGTAAAGCAGCTCCAAGATCACCCGGTCGCGCTCGATGCCCTCCCGGCCGACGGCATCGAGCAGGTTGTTGGCCTGCTCGGCGGTAGGTACCGGCGGCAGTGTCCGGGGCAATCTTGGAGTTGCCACCAGCCGGGCCGGGTTGGCCGCAATGATGCCTTCCCGCGCCAGGAAGCGAAAAAACGCGCGCAGGGCCGCCAGCTTTCGGGCCACTGATCGCTTACCGTTGCGGCGGCTGTAAAGCGACCCCAGGAATTCGCGGATGTGAAGATGGTCGAAGGCCGCGACGGAAGGCGGGCTCTCGCCCGAAGGAGAAAAGTATTCCAGGAACTGCCGCAGATCGGAGGCGTAATTACGAAGGGTGTGGGGCGAAGCGTTGGCCACAGCCAGCGCCTGCAAGAAGCGGTCGATGTGCCGGGCCAGCTCGCTCGGCCTCTGGGACTTGTCATCACCGGGCGCAGACAGCTTCGAATTCGGCAATGTAGCCCTCCAGGGCTTCCAGCGCCCGGCGACACTGCAGGCTGCGGCGGGCCCCTTTGTCGTGGGCCAAGCGGCGCCGGTCTTCCTCGGGCAAGGCGGGCAAAAGGTCAAAGGTTATGTTGACGGGCTGGTAGCGGCGCGGGTCAGCGGAGGAAATGTAGTGGGCGAGCGACCCGTGGGCCGTCTGGCGGGGAGCGGGCGCGGGCGTTCTGCCTTCGGCCAGCAGAGCGGCATTCCGGCCCGCCATCAAGCCCGTGGCCATGGCCTCTACATAACCCTCGACGCCCGAAATTTGCCCGGCAAAGAAGATGTTCGGATGCGCGCGGAGGTCGAGAGCCGGCGAGAGCAGCGCCGGGGCATTGATGTAAGTATTGCGATGTATTTGCCCGAGGCGGGTGAACTCGGCGTTCTCGAGACCGGGGATCATCCGCAGAATCCGCACCTGCTCGCCGAACTTCAAGTGGTTCTGGAAGCCCACCAGGTTGTAGCTGCCGGCCCGCAGGTCTTCCTGCCGCAACTGGACGACAGCGTAAGGGGAGCGGCCGGTCCCGGGGTCCACGAGCCCCACCGGCTTCATCGGGCCGAAGCGGAGAGTGTCGGGGCCGCGGCGGGCCAGTTCCTCGATCGGCAGGCAGGCCTCGAAATAGTTCGGCCGCTCGAAATCGTGGAGTGGCAGGGACTCGGCCGCCAGCAGCGCTTGGTAGAAGCGCTCGTACTGCTCCCGGGCAAACGGGCAGTTCAAGTAGTCCTCGCTGCCATCGAGGGACTTGCCGTAGCGGGAGGCGCGGAAAACCACCGAATAGTTGATCGAGTCCGTCTCCACGATGGGGCTGATGCTGTCGTAAAAGAACAGCCGCTCGCTGCCGGTGAGACGGACGATCTCGGCCGCCAGGGCGTCGCTGGTCAACGGCCCAGTGGCTATGACGATGATCGAATCGGCAGGGATCTCCGTCACCTCTTCCCGCCGGACTTCGACGCCCGGGTCGGCTTCGATGGCGCGGGTGACTTCAGCGGCGAAGATTTCCCGGTCCACGGTGAGGGCATGGCCGCCCGGGATGCGCGCCTGCGCCGCGACCCTCATCAGCAACGAGTCCAGCCGGCGCAGCTCCTCTTTCAGCAGCCAGGGAGCGGCGCCGGGTTGGTCGCTCTTGAAGGAGTTGCTGCACACGAGCTCGGCCAGCCGGTCCGTGCGATGCGCCGGGGTCGGGGCAGCAGGCCGCATCTCGTGCAGCATCACTCGACGACCGCGCCGCGCCGCCTGCCAGGCCGCCTCGGTTCCCGCGAGTCCGCCACCGAAGATGTGGATGGGCTTCATCCGCTCGCTGTCACCTATTATAGCGGTTCGCGCGCCTTCGGCTTCCGTCTCCGGCTCCGGTCCGAGCTCTACTGCCGACCGGGCACGGCTTCGTCCCGGAAAGTCGGTAGAAACAGTTTTTTCTGCGAAAAATCGGCGCTTTTCACGCATTTTCTTCTTTACATTCTGCCGTCAGTTCCTTAACATGTTTCTGCGATCTCAGGTAAAACTGTTGGCGCGGAAGTGGTCAAACGGCCCCTACAGACGTCGTGGAGAGGAACTGAACAAGGAGGATTATGGCACAAGGAAGAATGACACAGACTCAGCTGGTACGCGCGCTGGCGGAAGCGTGCGAAGTGAACAACAAGGTCGCCCGCAAGGCGCTGGATGAGCTGGCTGGCATCGCCATCCGGGAAACGAAGAAGACGGGGGTATTCGTGCTACCCGGAATCGGGCGGATGGTGCGTGTGGACCGGAAGGCCCGCATGGGGCGCAACCCGGCCACGGGTGAGCCGATCAAGATCCCGGCCAAAAAGGTGGTGAAGTTCCGCCTGGCCAAGGCCGCCAAGGATGCAATAGTGCCGCCGAAGAAGAAGTAGCCCGCGGAGAATCGCTCTGAACAGAAACCCCGTCCCTTCCCGCTCATTGGAAAGGAACGGGGTTTTTTTTGTGCCTCAAAAGGTGGATGAAATCGATGGGCGCGCGCCAAGGTGCGGAGGCGCCGGAGAAGCCTACGCTTGCTTCT
>JACQDG010000426.1 GCA_016201185.1 Acidobacteriota bacterium
GAAAACAGAACAATCAGAGAGTTTTCCGCCAGTTCAGTTTTTTTATATCAAAAAACCACCCAAGATTCAATAGTCTTGTTCCAATTTCAGAACAACACTCCTGAAGGGCGATAACGGGCAGCGAACGGGGCGTATGGCCGGCGAAATGAGGAAAAAGCCGGAGAAATCTTAGCCGGGTGATGAAAATGGCTTGGAAAAGCCGCGCTTCCGTTTCCAATAGGCGAAAAATGGCCCTCCGGCAGCCACCAGCGCCAGCCCCATGATCGACTCGCGAGGGGAATTCCACAGGGTAACCAGGACCAGGAACAGGGCCAGCCCCACAAACACTGCGGGGACCACCGGATAGCCCAGGGTACGGTACGGCCGGGGCAGGTCCGGGCGCTTGCGGCGCAAGATGAAGACGGAGGCGGTCGTCATTCCGTACAGAATCCAACTGGCGAAAATGACGTAGGTGTAGAGCTCCTCATACCGGCCGGATAGGGTCAGGAGAGCCGCCCAGCTGCTCAGCAACAGAATTGAAAAAGAAGGGGTTCGGCGTTGAGGGTGGACGCGGGCAAAGGAGGTGAAAAAGAACCCGTCGCGGGCCATGGCGAAGGGAACTCGGGCACCCGACAGAAGGGAGCCGTTCAAGGCGGCGAAAATCGAGACCATGGCGGCCAGGGAGACGGCGTCGCCACCCGCCGCTCCCATGAATCTTCTGGCGGCCGCCGCCGCCACCCGATCGCTCGAGGCCACCTCCGCCGTGGAGAGAACGAAAAAATATACCAGATTTGCGAGAAGGTATAGCGCGGCCACGATCAGAGTGCCCAGGATAAGCGCGCGGGGGATGTTTCGTTGCGGGTTTTCCACTTCGCCCCCGACCATGTTCACGCTGTTCCAGCCGTCGTACGCCCATAGCACCGCTACCATCGCCGCCACCCAGCCGCTCACGCCCCCCACCGCGGGAATCGAGGAACGAAGGTTTTCCGCCGAGCCGGCTCCGAGGGCCGCAGCCGCGATCACTAGCGCCAGAATCAAGCCGATCTTGAGGGCGGTGACCTGTGCCTGGATTCGGCCCCCCAGCTTGACCCCGAGATAGTTCACCCAGGCCAACAGAAAAATTAGGGCCATGGAAAAGATTTGACCGGCAGTTATGACCAGCGGGCCGCCCTTGGGGCCTATCGGATAAGGAATTTGAAGCAGCGCCTTCTCCATGAAGGGGAAAAAATTGGCCAGGTAATAGGAAAATGCTGTTGCCAGTGTGGCGATCGTGCCGCTCCTGGCCACCCAGAACTGCGTCCAGCCATAAAGGAAGCTCCACAGCGGACCGTAGGCTTCCCGGAGGTAGACGTATTCCCCGCCGGCGTGGGGCAGCGCCGCAGCCAGTTCGGCGTACGTCAGGGCTCCAAACAAGGACAGCAACCCCCCGGCAACCCACAACACCAGGACTTTCTCCGGTGTGCCGACGTTCAGGGCCATGGCCTTGGGGACCAGAAAGATACCGCTGCCTATGATGGTGCCGACGACGATGGCGATGGCTTCCATACTTCCCAGGCAGCGGACCAGGTCCAGCCGCTGATCGGCCTGGTTGGCGTCGTTCATGCCCGATCCACGACCGCCCAGCGGGAGAAAGCCACTGACGCCAGAAAGCCGACCACAAAGGTCACGGTGGTAACAATTACCACGTACCAGGTCCAGGCGGCGGCCGTCGCCAGGCGCAAATAGGCCATGGTGGCGAGGCCGGCGATCATACCCGTGATGGCCCCCGACTGGTTTCCCCGGCGGGTGAGAACCCCCAGCAAGAACACTCCCAGCATGGCGCCGATGGTGACGGAAATTACCGCCAATCCGGCTTCCAGGACCGATCCCCAGCGGCGGGCCAGTAGGGCGATGCCCAGCAGAACCATTCCCCAGGCCAGGGTCGCCCAGCGCGAGAGGCGAAGATAATGGCTTTCTGTGCGCCCAGCGGCCTCGAAGAGAGGCTTGTAAAAGTCCATGATGGTGGCCGAGGCGAGGGAATTCAGGGCCGCGCTGATGTTGGACATGGCCGCGGCCAATATGGCCGCAATGACGATCCCGGCCGCGCCCGCCGGCAGGTAGTTCCAGACGAAGCTGGGGTAAATGCGGTCCAGGGGCTGGGGCGGCGCCTGGCCGCTCTTGAGGTGGAAGGCATACAGCAGCACGCCGATCAAGAGAAAAAGGGTGAACTGGAAGAAGACCACAGCGCCGCTCGCGAGCAGGGCTATTTTGCTATCCCGCTCGCTTCTGGCGCTGAGCAACCGCTGGACGATGAGCTGGTCGGTTCCGTGGGTGCCGGTAGCCAGGAAGGTTCCGCAGGCCAGGCCGGCCCAGAAACTGTAAGTACGGGAAAAAAAATCCGGCGTCAGCTCCAGCCGGAAATCGAAGATTCGGAATTTGCCTGCCGCGCCAGCCACCCGGGCTACTTCGGCCCATCCGCCGGGGATCCGCTGCAGGATCATCCAGAAGCTCAACAGGGCGCCGGCCACGTACAGAAACATCTGCGCCACGTCGGTCCAGATGACCGCCGTCATGCCGCCCTCGAAGGTGTAAAAAAGGGTAAGCAAGGTCACGACCACGATGGAGGCCACCTCGCCGGTGCCAAGCACGATCGAGACCACAATAGAAATGGCAAAGACGCGAACGCCTTCGGCCAGGGCCCGGACCACCAGAAAGAGGGAGGCGGTGAAAAAGCGGGTTCCTTCGCCAAAACGCCGCCGCATCAGTTCATAGGCGGTGTACATCTCGCCGCGGAAGTATTGCGGGATGAACAGGACTGAGATCACGACACGGGCCACCAGGTAGCCGCAGACCAATTGGAGGAAGCCCAGGTTGCCGGCGAAGGCCAGGGCAGGGGTGCCGATGATGGTCAGGGTGCTGGTTTCGGCCGCCACAATCGACAGGCAGATAGCCCACCAGGCCACGTTGCGGCCTCCCAGGAAGTAGTCCTTGAGAGATTTCTGGGATTGGCGGAACCGGGCGCCGAAAGCGGTGATACCGATCAAGTAGACGGCAATCAGCGCTAGATCCAGGTACCGTGGCGCCAAGCGAACTCCCGGGCGGTGGCCAAAGTCAAGGGATTGTAACAGATCTTCCGAGGGTCCCGGACCGGGCCGGGGCCCTGGCAGGCCCGCTCCGAATAATGGAAATTCCTCGCCCCGGCCTTGCCATTCTGTTTTTCTCTGCTATATACTCCGCCTTGGCCTCGCCTTGAACCTGATCCGGCGTGGGGAACCAGATGGCGGCCCGGCGGAGTCTATCTAGGAGGAAGCGGCAAGGTCGGGGAGGTTTCGACATGCTAAAAAAACTCACGTATGGTCTGTTAGCGATGATTTTTCTATGGCCGGCGCCGCCTGGCTGGAGCGCCCCGCAGGCCCCCGCGGCGCAGAAGCAGCCCAAGGACCGCGAAGAGTACGACTTGTACAACAGCATCCTCAAGGAAACGGACCCTGCCAAGAGGTTGCCACTGCTCGATCAATGGAAGCAGAAGTATCCCGACACTGCTTTCAAAGAGGAGCGCCTCCAGATCTACATGCAGACCTACCAGCAGGCCGGCCAGGTGGCCAAGGCGGTGGAGGCGGCCAGCGAGCTTAACGCGCTGTCGCCAAACAATTTCAGCGCGAACTTCACCATTGCCTCGCTGACTCCTTTCCTGGGATCGGCCGATCCCAAGGTTTGGGAGAACGGCGCCAAGGCGGCGAACGGTTTGCTCGAGACGGCCGATCAGCAGTTCGCTCCGGAAAAGAAGCCGGCCAATGTTTCCGACGCCGACTGGGCCAACGGCAAGAAAGCGGCGCAGATCGTGGCTCACCAGGCCCTGGGCTGGGTGGCCATGGTGCAGAAAAAGAATGAGGATGCCGAGAAAGAGTTCCTAAAAACACTCGAGCTAAGCCCCAACGCGGCGCAGGTGTCTTTTTGGTTGGGGAACGTGGTGCTGGCGCAAAAGAACCCGGACAAGAACACCCTGGCTCTTTTCAGCTACGCGCGGGCGGCCGCCTACGACGGCCCTGGGGCGCTCCCTCCGGCCGGGCGTCAGCAAATGGACGCTTACCTCGCCAAAGTGTACAGAAGCTACCACGGGGATGATCCCAAAGGGCTGGCGGACCTGAAGAACCTGGCTAAAGCTTCCCCCCTGCCGCCGGCGGATCTCAAGATCAAGTCACACGCCGAAGTCGAAGCGGAGAAGGAAGAAGAGCTGAGAAAGACCAATCCCAAGCTGGCCGCGTTTGTTGCCATCAAGGAGGGATTGACCGGGGCCGATTCGACCAACTTCTGGGGGTCCATGAAGGGCCACGCCATGCCGCCGTTGCGGGGCACGGTGGTTTCCGCCAAGCCGGCAGTGAAACCGAAAGTGGTGGTACTGGCCATGAGCCAGTCGACCACCGCAGAGGTTACGATCACGGATCCCGAGACCTCGGCACGGTGCAAGCTAGACCCGGGGGCGGTCGTTGAGTTCGAAAGCTCGGAGGCGACCGAATTCACCCCCGGCCCCTTCATGATCAAGATGGAGGGGGGCAAGATCACATCTGGGTGCACGGAAGCGCCGCCGCCAGCGAGGAAAGCTCCAGTGCGCAAGGCGCCCGTGGCCAAGAAGAAGGCCGGCTAACTAACCGAGGGCCGCGCGCAGGTCCGCTTCAAATTTACGCAGGGAATCCAGTTGTTCCGAGGTGGCAGGGGCTTCCCTGCCCTTCGATACAAACAGCGGGGCGCCTTGTTTCCAGACCAGAACAGAGAAGGTCCCGTCAGCGAGCAGGCCTGGCGTGCCGATGCCGCCGAAAGCGCCATCCGCGCGCCGTTCCACCAGGGCGACAAAGCCATCGCGCTCGATCACGTAATGGGTGAGAATTTGTGGTGTGGGCAGGCGTTGGAAGCCGGCCTGAGCCAGCCGCTCCAACTGCGCCTCGATCATCGGCGGCCTACATCTTATAGCGGCCCAGATCCTCGTCGTTGAGGTTCTCGAGCCACTTTCGCATCTCCTCGCTGTTCACCTTGTCGGTAACCGCCCCGGACAGCTTGGACGATTTCAGCACCGTGTCCTCGACGAAGATGGGGCAGTCCAGGCGCAAGGCCAGGGCCAGCGCGTCGCTGGGCCGAGAATCGATCGAAATCAGCTCGCCATTGCGCTCCAGCCAGATCAGGGCGTAGAAAGTGTCATCCTTCAGATCGTTCACGACCACCTTGCGAATCCCCGCACTCAAGCCCAGCAGCAGGCTCTTGATCAGATCATGGGTCATGGGGCGAGGGGTGGAAACCTTCTCAATCTCCAGCGCGATGGCGTTGGCTTCGTAGATACCGACCCAGATGGGCAAGAGGGCGTTGCCGTTGACGTCCTTGAGGATGACGATGGGCATGTTGGTCACC
>JACQDG010000427.1 GCA_016201185.1 Acidobacteriota bacterium
TGCTCCGAGACCCTAGCTCCCAGCTCGACATAGTTGGCGGCCATGTCCAGGAACGGGATACTGCTCTCGCCAAAAACGTCGGAAATGCGGCCGACGATGGTATTACGGAGCTGGCCCTCCAGGTCGGCGACATGATAAATGTCTCGCGTGCCGCTCACTTTGGCATGGAGTGTCCGCGGATCGCTCACGCGGTAGGCATAAATGCCATAGCCACGCAGCCGCACCGCCCCAAACTCCTTGTCACGCACCGTGATCGGCGTCGCCGTGCCCCAGTGCTGGTCCGTTTGCAAGCGCGTTGAAAAGAAATAAACGTCGCTCTTGAACGGCGAGGCGAACAACTTGTCCCAGTTCCTCAAGTTGGTCAGCACCGGCAGGGTGTGGGTATTCAGCGTGTACAGCCCCGGGGCAAAAACGTCGGCGACCTGGCCCTCATTGACAAAGGCGGCCATCTGCGACTCGCGCACGGTCAGCTTGGCGCCGTTCTGGATCTCCATGTCCTGCATGGCATAACGCATAGCCAGCACGCCGTCTTCCGGTTCCACCCACTGAATGACATCAATAAACTGCTTGGTGATGAAATCACGCAGGGCCATAGGCTTTTTTCTCCTCCCCGAGTATAACGCGACGGAGCCTCTGTTTGTTCCCCAATGCTTCAGCCGTTCGCCCGCAACCACCGGACAACCCCTTGCACAAATGGCACTTGCTCGCTCGAAGCCTGCACGGCAAAGCGGGCTTCCGTCCCCGCGGCGGCGTAGGCCTTTTGCGCCCCCTGGTAGTATGTCGAGACGGCAACTGCCGGCAGCACGGGATCGCCCTCCGCCCCGGTCGGATCGAGCAGCAGCAAGGGCCGCGGAGTGCAAGCGGCTGCCACATCCGGCAGGTCGAATTCCCGCAGCACGCCGTAAAGGTAGATACCAAACGGCTGCTTGTAGCGGTCCGAGACGGCGAGCGACCGGTAATCGGTGAGGCCTCGGCCGATGACCGCTCCGTGGACGTTTTCATCCAGCGCCAGTACATGAAGCGCCGCCAGGCCGTGGGGACCATCGGAAAGCAGCCAAATCTTGTCGGCGGCGATCTCCGGCCGGTTGCGTAAATATTCCGCTGCCCGCAAGGCGTCAAACACCTGGCCTCCGAACAACGGCCGGGCCAGCACCAGCGTGAACCAGTTGAGGTAGCTTTCGTTCATGCGGTAGGCGAAGTAGTGCGGCCCGCGTGGCGGATATGCCGGTGAGCAATCCCCGCGGCCCCGCAGATCGATGGCGCAAACGCGGAAGCCGGCCAGGCAGAGTTGTTCGGCGGTTCCCTCTTCAGCCAGGGCGGACGCGGCAGGAGCCTCGCTCAGATACAGGATCGTGGCCGCGTTCTTAACATCGCCTTCGGGCGCCATTAGCCAGCCCGGGGTGCGCATTTCCCCGTCGCTCGAAAACTCGAACTGCTCGGCCGTGTAGCGAAATTTCTTTACCCGGCACAGGACCCGGGGGGTCAAATCGTCGCGCCGGTCAGGAAGCGCCAGCACCCGGCGGACGCGGGAAATCAGGTCCTCGCGTGAAGACGGCTTTTTCTCCGGGTGAACCTGGTCGGCGAGCTTCCGGGTGAGGGAAAGCGCCGTTTCGCCGCCGAGGGAAGTGGTCACAAACCCGGTCTTCGTCACAAGCAGAGCCTCATCGGGCTCGGCCTTCGTCTCCGGCTCTTCGTCGTCGGCTCCGCTGTTGTTCAACCACTTGTTGAACCAGCGGTAGGTGGCGCGCCGCATCTCGTAAACGTAGCCGTGGCGGTGCGCGGTGGCTTCGAGCGCCAGTCGGTCCGCTGCTCCCAGCAGCCCGTAGGTTCGCCTCAGCTCTTCCAGGGTTTCCAGGGTCCCGCTGATATACTCGGGCGAATACGTATTGGCTGCATCGTGAGTGGTGACGGTCATGAGCAAGGGCCGCGGAGCGAAGATGTGGAGAAGATCGGAGCGATCGACGCCGCGGGCCAGCGAAGGAACAATGTTCTGCTCGGCGTCGTCGGCCGAGCCGGGCGGCTCGACGTTTGCCTGGGCAATGTTTTCCGTGTTGCCCTGCGAAACGACGGCGGCGCGAATCCTGTCGTCCAGCGCCGCCAGAAACTGCGTCATGGTGCCTCCTCCAGATTGGCCGCAGCAGCCGATCCGCTGCGGGTCGACCTCCGGCCGCGTCAGCAGGTAGTCGATGCCGCGAATGCCGTCCCAGGCGCGGAACAAGGAAAAATTCACGCCGAGCAGGATGAGCCGGCGCCCGGCGTGCTCGTGCTCCGAGGTCCCCCCGCCGAGCAGGGACTCTCCCGGGCGCGGTCCGGGATATTCAATTCGCTCTCCCTGGCCGAAGGGATCGAAGGCCAGTACCACATAGCCTTTCCGCGCCAGGTTGATGAACAGCCTCTGGTACATGCGCCAGGCCTTGCCGTTTTGTGAGTGGCCCAGCGGTCCCAGCACCGCCGGCAAACGGCCCGGCCGGCCGTCCGGCAAATAGAGATTGGCTGTGACGTACAGTTGCGGCCGGCTTTCGTAAATCAGCTTTTCGACTCGATAGCCGGGCCGCTCGAGGGTCCCGTTGACGCGGGGATTGAGCGGGGTTTTCTCAAACGGGCCGCCCAGCATCTCCCAAAGTTGCGCCCGCAAAGCCTTCTGCCGCGCGCGCACGGCGTCCGGGGTGCGGATCGCTTCCAGTTCCCTCCTCCGGCGTGCCCACAGCTCGTTGGCCACGCGGGTCAAGTCACGCTCGAGGTCATGGGAGTAATCCGGCGGGCGTTCCGGCGGCGTCAAAAATTCGAAGCCGGGGGCGCCCTGAATCGCCTCCTGGGGCCTTCCGGGCATCGAGCAGCCGGTCCATTGTGTAATTCCCGCCGTCACCGCGCTCACCCCCGTTGTGTACAAAAAGCTTCTGCGCGTCGGATTGCTCATGCGTCCTCCACCTTCACCCCCGCCAGCACCGCCAGGCCCGCCAGAAACAGCGCCGCTACAGAAAGAATCGCCGGGCGCTGGCTGCCGAAGGCGCGCGAAATCTCGCCGAACAGCAGCGGCCCGATGACAGCGGCCGACTTGCCTACCAGCGCATAAGCACCGAAGTATTGATTCTCCTCGCCCGGTGGAATGAACCGTGCGTAAAACGCCCGTGAAGCCGCCTGCAGGCTGCCCAGCCCCAGGCCCGCCACCACCGCCACGCCCCAGAATTGCGCTTTGGATGCGACGAAATACGCCGCCGTCACCACCAGGCACCACAACACGAGCGCCAGCATCATGACAAACTTCGGCCCGCGGGTGTCCGTGGGCCGCGCCATCACCCAAGCCCCCAGCAGGGCCGAAGCCTGCACCACCAGGTAGAGAAGCACCAGCTCCCGGGCCTCGAAACCCAGCGTGGTGGCCGCAAACACCGAGGAGAAGATGATGACCGTATTGTTGCCGTCTTCGTAAAGCAGGTAAGCGAGCAGGAAGCGGCGGGCGTTAGGCCGGCGCCACAGCCGCGCGACCAGCGTGCGCGAAGTTTCGAATCCCGCGCGCGCCGCCGCCGTCAGGCCCAGGCTTCGCTTCCTGTCCAGCGGCATAGCAAGAAAGGCCGGCAGGGAACACAGCGCGAACTGGGCCGCCACCAGCAGCCAGATCGTGCTCGCCCGGAACGGCTCGGTAAACGGCAGCGCCGCGAGCAGCGCCACGATCGAGCCCGCGTAGCCCACGGCGTATCCCCACCCCGAAACTCGCCCTTGCATGCTCAGCGGCGCGATCTCCGGCAGGTAAGCGTTGTAGAACACCACCCCGCCTTCCACCCCGATGTTGGCCAGTGTGGCCAGGGCGAAGCCGCTGAGCACCATGCCCGGCTGCAGAATGGTGAAGGCCGCCACGCACAAAATGGCCATCCAGGTATAGCCAATCCATAGTATTTTGCGATAGCCGCCCGAGTCCGCAATGCCGCCCAGGTAGGGCGACGTCAGCGCGACAAACAGCATGGAAATCGAACTGGCCCGGCCCCACCACACATCGCCCAGCCCGCCCTGGTTGCCCACGATCACCTTGGTGTAGTAGGCGCCGAAGATCGTTCCGGTGATCACGGCCGAGTAGGAAGAATTGGAGAAGTCGTACAGGCACCAGGAAATCACCTGGCTGCGGCGCAGAGGGAAGGAGGGAGGCTGGGGCGTCATGGGAGGACCGGGACGTCCTCCAGAGGCGGCTCCCCGCAGTGGGCGAGAATTTCCTGAAAGGCCGCATCGCGCAGCCGGATCAGCTCTCGCCAGCCGGTCCCCGCCGGATCAATTGGCGGGCGGATGGTGACTTTGATGGGCGCCCAGCGGGGCAGCCAGCACTCATCCGGCAATACATGGCGCGAGCCCTGGATGGCTAGCGGCACAATAGGACAACCGGTTTGCGCTGCCGCCTGAAAGGCGCCCAGGCGGAAGGGCCGCAAACCGCGGGCCCGAGTGAAGGTGCCCTCGGCAAACACCAGAAGCGACCGGCCGGCTTGCAGACCCTCAACGAGGCGCTCGGCGCCGGCCGCGCTTTGCGCCATTCTCCTGCGCTCCACGGCGAGATACCCCAGCTTGCGGATGAAGGTTCGAAGCACCGGCGTCGAGAGCAGTTCCTGCTTGGCCACAAAGAGGAAGGGCCGCGGCAGGACGGCGATCAGGACCAGGGCGTCAATATAGCTCGCGTGGTTGGAGATAAACACCAGGGGACCGGGGCCGAGGTTTTCCGGGCCTTCCACCGCGATCCGCACGCCGGCCAGGCGGAGGAACAGCCGGGTGAACAGACGCAGCGCCTGCTCGCGCCGCCCGCCCGGCAACACCAGCAGCGTCAGCCAGCAAGCCACCGCACAGAAGCCGAGTAGTGGATAGACATAGGCCGCATAGAGCCACCGGCCCGCTCGCTCGGCGGCATGGCGGAGCGCAAACGGCGCCCAACCAAGGGCCAGCCGGATCCATTGCGCCACCGCCGACGGCCGGCGCGCCTCGAGCTTGCCTTGCTGATAGGCCTGGCGGCAGGCGGCCCGGCGCAGCTTACCACTGGACGTCTTCGGGAGCGCGCCGGGGGAAAGCAAGATCACTTCATCCGCCGGCAAGTTCAGCAGTTCCACGATCCGGCTGCGGATCTCGGCGGCGATCCGGTCCCTCTGCGCTGCATCTTGCTGCCTGGTCTCAGCCACCACCACCAGCTTCTCCGTTCCCTGCTCCGCATCGGCAACGCCAAAAGCTGCCACACAGCCGCGGCGCACGCCTGCCACCTCTGCCACGGCTTCCTCGATTTCTTCGGGATAAAGATTGCGCCCCGTTTTGAGGATGGTGTCCTTCGAGCGGCCCGTAACGAACAGCTCTCCATCGGCCCAGTAGGCCAGATCGCCGGAATCGAGCCAAGTGCCGTGGGTAATGGCGGCGGTGGCCTCGGGCTGCCGAAAATAGCCGGCCATGGAAGACGGCCCGCGGAATTCCAGCCGTCCCTCCTCCCGCTCGCCCTTCAAACGCCCGGATTCGTCGACAATGCGGACCTCGTGGCCTGGAAGCGGATGCCCGACGGAAACATAGGTCAAGGCAGGCCGGCCGCCGGAGGCCAGCTCGGCGCAGCCGGTGGTTTCAAAAACCTCCCGGTCGATCCGGTCCACCCGCGGCGTGCGCCCGAACGGCGAAAGCGAGACGGCAAGAGCGGATTCGGCCAGGCCGTACACCGGCCGCATCGCTTCCGGGCGAAAACCGTAGCGGGCGAAGCGTGCGGTGAAGCGCGCGATCGTTTCCGGTCGGACGCTCTCCGACCCGTTCAGCGCCGCCCGCCACGAGCTCAGGTCGAGACCTTCGATCGCCTCCTCCCGAATCTTGCGGGCGCAAAGGTCATAAGCGAAATTGGGCCCCACCGACAGCGTCGCCCGGTGGTAATGAATGGCCCACAGCCAGCGCTCCGGCCGGCTCAGGAACGCCAGTGGCGAGAGGATCACGATGGGAATGCCGTAATAGAGCGGGAGCAGCCAGCAGCCGATCAATCCCATGTCGTGATACAGAGGCAGCCAGCTCACGCCGACGTCATGAGGTTGGATTTCGACCGTCTTCCCGATGGCTCGAATGTTGGCGAGCAGATTGGCATGACTCAGCAACACGCCCTTGGGATGCCCGGTGCTGCCGGAAGTGTACTGAATCAGGGCGGGCGCCTCGCCGCCGCGGGGAATGGCCGGGTGAGTGGCCCCCACGCCAGGCGCTGCGGCTCCACGGCTCAACTCCTCGGCGCTTATAACCCCGGCGAGGCTCGGCACGCGGGGTCGCAGGAGATGCGCCAAGCCTTCTTCGGCGCCCACCGTGATCAGCCGCGCGGCTTCCGCATTGCGCAGAATGGCAGACTGCCGCGCGGCAAATTCCTCGATGCGGTCGGCGCGAAAAGGCGGATAAATCGGCACGGGGATGGCCCGCGCTAGCAACACGCCCATGAAGCAGTAAAAGAAGTCCGCTCCGGTGGGAAGCATCAGCGCCACCCGGTCGCCCGGGCCGATGCCACGCCGCTCCAGTTCCCGCGCCGTTACGGCAGCACGGGCCTCGAGCTCGCCGTAAGTGATCGTGAATTCAGAGCCGTCCTCCTGTCGTAAGTAAACGTGCGGCCTTTGGGGATTCACCTGAGAGTGGATGTGGAGCGCCTCCAGGAGGTTGGCTGCCGATTCCAGGCTCGGCAGGGGATAGGACAGCAGGACAGGCGAAACCTCGAACTGCTCCGGCGCCGGCCGGCCCTCCGCCTGAAAGATGGCCCTCAGGAGATCCTCGACCGTCTCCGCTTCCGCTATCGTGGCATCGGGCAGCGAAATCCCGAATTCACTTTCCAGTCGCGAAAGCAGTTCCACCCGCTCCAGGCTGCCGAGCGCCAGATCGCGATCGAGGGAGGAGCCAAGCGCGAGGGCCGATGCGGCGTGACGGCTGCCCAACTCCGCCAGAAACCCCTGCAACAACAGCAACAGCCGCTGCTCCACCTCTGCTGGGCTCCCGATGGCATGCGGGCGCGGCATTTCAAGTCGACTCGCCGTTCTGGACTAAGCTTATTCCCCTCCCCGGCGCGAAAGCAACGGCCGACGGGCCCAGCTTCCTAAGTCAGCATCCACCGCCCGGCAGACAGAAATGGAAGATAATGGTTTCATCCCTGGAGGGAAGCTATGCGGCGCATCCTCGCGGTATTGACGATCGTCATGGTGGGGAGCGCGGTCCCGGTGGGGCAGGGCGTCCCTAACACGCTGACGCCTAAAGAAGTGGCAGAAGGCTGGCTGCTTTTGTGGGACGGCGAAACCCTGTTCGGCTGGGAGCCGCACGGCGAGGCGCAGTGGAAAATCTCCGGCGGCGTGTTAGTGGCCGACTCTGAAGAGGGCGGCTGGCTGGGAACCACCACTCCCTTCGCCGATTTTGAGCTGCAGGCCGAATTCCGCACCGCCGCCGACGGCAACAGCGGCCTGTTTATCCGCTCGGCCCGGGATGGGGCGCCGCACGAAACCGGCTACGAGGTGCAAATCTTCGATGACCAGCCCGCGGGTTACAACACCGGCAGCCTGGTGAATTGCGCCCGAGCCTCCGAGGCGAAGATCATTCCCAGCCAGTGGAACAGTATGGAAGTCACCGCTCAGGGCGATCATTTCGTCGTCGAATACAACGGCAAGCAGGTGCTTGATGCGCGCGACGGCAAGCACGCCGTAGGGGTCATCGGCCTGCAATACAACCGGGGCAAGAAAGTGAAGTTTCGCAATATCAAGCTGCGCCCGCTAGGTCTGAAGCCGATCTTCAATGGCATGGACCTCTCCGGCTGGGAACGCGTCGAGCCGCCCACTAAACCGAAGCTGCCGGCAGAATGGTCGGTGAAGGACGGCGCCATTCACGTGGAAAGGGGCCCCGGGCAACTCGAAACGCAGGGAACCTGGGGCGATTTTGTGCTGCAACTCGACGTTCGCTGCAATGCACAAGGCCCCGCACACCACCCCAACAGCGGCGTGTTTTTCCGGGGCGACAACGGCAAGTTCTGGAGCGGGTATGAATCGCAGATCTACAACGACTACAAGGACGGCAACCGAGCGATGCCCATCGACGTCGGCACCGGCGGGATCTACTTTCGCCAGGCTGCCCGCCGCGTAGTGAGCAACGACAACGAGTACTTCACCAAGACCCTCGTGGCCCAGGGCCGCCACCTCAGCGTTTGGGTGAACGGCATCCAGGTGAGCGACTACACCGATCCGCGCGAGGAGGGCATGGACGCCCGCAAGCAGGCCCGCCTGGCCGCCGGCGCCATCAGCCTCCAGGCCCACGACCCCACCACCAACCTCGATTTCCGTAATCTGAGAATCGCCCCGTTGCCGATGCGGTAGTCCGGCTTAGCGGAATTGCTAAACTCCTGGATCTCTTGACATCGGTACAAAAACTGAGTAACAGTGAGCTTCAACGAGTAGAATTTTCGTCACTGGGGAGAAGGGCATGCACGCCAAGTCATCCAACCGCCGTCGATTTCTTAAGAGCGGAGCAACGCTGGGCGCAGCACTGGTCGAGGTCGCGCGTGCGGGCCCGGCAGCACAGTCTCCGCCGGGGCGGCCGGCCGTTGAGCCCGCGGCGCCCGCAGATCCCACGAAGGCGCCAGGCGTCCTGGCAAGGCCTTACGGGGAGCGCTCGCGCTTTGAAAAAGTTGTCCGAACCCCTTCCCCACAAGGAACTTCATCGGGAACCCCGCTGCAGGAGTTGCAGGGAATCATTACTCCCTCTGCGCTCCACTTCGAGCGACATCATGCCGGGGTTCCAGATATCGACCCCCGGCGGCACCGCTTGATGATTCACGGCATGGTAGACCACCCGCTGATTTTCACGATGGAAGAACTGAAGCGCTTGCCTTCCGTGTCGCGCATTTATTTCATAGAGTGTTCCGGCAACGGCTACCGGCGGAGGGACGCGGCCACTCTTCAGGAAGCCCATGGGCTCACCAGTTGCAGCGAGTGGACAGGGGTGTTGCTCTCGCTGCTGCTGCGGGAAGCAGGCGTCCAAAAGGGAGCAAGCTGGCTCGTGGCCGAGGGTTCGGATGCGGCCAAAATGACCCGCAGCATACCGCTGAAAAAGGCGCTGGACGATGTCCTGGTGGCCTACGGCCAGAACGGCGAGGCCCTCCGCCCTGAGCAGGGTTATCCGTTGCGGCTGGTGGTTCCTGGCTGGGAGGGAAACATTTGCGTAAAGTGGCTGCGGCGCATTAAGGTGGTGGACCAACCGTACATGACGCGCGAGGAGACTTCCAAGTACACGGATTTGATGCCAGATGGAAAGGCCCGGCAGTTCAGTCTGGAGATGGATCCGAAATCAGTCATCACGTTTCCCTCCGGCGGTCACAAGCTGCCGGCCGCGGGATTCTATGAGATCACCGGCCTGGCCTGGTCGGGCCGCGGAGCGATTAGCAAGGTGGAGATTTCTACTGACGGCGGTAACACGTGGCGCCCGGCGGAACTGCAGGAACCGGTTCTTCGCCTCGCGCACACCCGGTTCCGCTTTGCGTGGCAGTGGGACGGACGGGAGACCATCCTTCAATCCAGATGCACGGATGAAAACGGGGATGTCCAGCCGACGCTCGCGGAGCTCGTCCAAGCGCGAGGCGAAAACTGGGGCTACCACTTCAATCCCATCCAGAGCTGGCGAGTGGCTGCTGACGGGAGCGTGCACAATGTGGCGGGGTAGCGTGGCTGTAATCGTGATGGTGGCGTCGGCCTGTGGCCGCTTGCCACTGCTTGCGCAATCTCCGACCTACGGCCTGGGGCGCACGCCCGCTGCTGACGAAATCAAGACTTGGGACAGCGCCATCGGACCGGACGGTAAGGAGCTGCCGCCGGGCAGCGGGACCGCTGCCGCGGGCCGCGAGATTTACGCAGCCAAGTGCGCGTCCTGCCATGGACGGACCGGCAAGGAGGGGCCATACGATGTTCTGGTCGGGGGCCAGGGGACCCTACATAGCAAAAAGCCGCTCAAGACGATCGGAAGCTACTGGCCGTTCGCCACCACGGTGTGGGACTACATCAATCGCGCTATGCCCTACGACAAGCCGGGAACCTTAACCGCCGACGAAGTCTATGCGCTTACGGGCTACATGCTTTTTCTCAACGGCGTTATTCGCGAGAACGACGTCATGAATGCCAAGACTCTGCCGCAGGTCCGGATGCCCAACCGCCACGGCTTTATCCCCGATCCGCGGCCGGACTGGAAACCTCGTTCAGGCGCTGAGCAACCCTGATTTGCTACTGGATCTTCAGGCACCAGCGGACGGCATTCGAAAGCAGGCGCTGCATCATGGGAGGCGCAAGGCCTCCGGCGTGTGGCCGGGGGCGAGATAGCACAACCGGCCTTGGCCCACGTCTGTCTTAGCGTCCATGGCGGGCGGGGGACGAGATCCCGGGGACTCGATCCGCAATCATCAAGTTGGACGTCTGCTCGCGAACCGAAACGACCATTCGGGCGCCGTCGGGCGAAATGGCGAAGGTTTCCGCCGGCATCAATGGGTCAAAGCCTCCCACAGGCCGGCGGGTTCGGCTTGTGTCTTGCCCCGGGATGAAATCCTGGAGGAACAGTCCGGCGGACTGCCCAAGGAACGGCTGACCCATGCCAACAAATGCAATTGCTCTCCCGTTCGGCATCCATCGAACACGGGCGCCTGACACAATTCCGACTATGACCTCTGCGCCGTCGGGGACTCAAGCCACATGCGGGCGCTGCTCCATATTGGACCAGTAGGCGACATACCGGCCATCAGGTGACACGCCAGGCTGTACGAGGTATCCGGCTACTACTCGCGTGTCCCCGGAGCCGTCCTGATGGATCTTCCTGATACCCCTCGTGCTCGGACTCCCGCTGGCGTAAACAATCGAGCCGTCTGGCGTCGCGGTCGGGTTCTGGGCGCTCGCTCCGTCATGCGTCACTTGCCGGGCTCCGCTTCCGTCGGCATCTGCCATCCAGATCTCAAAGTGACCGGTGCGTTTCGAGCTCCAGATGATTTTCTTGCCGTCAGTTGTGAAGGCCGGGTCCCAGTCGTCCGCGGGATGGTCGGTGATCTGGCGCAGGGCTCCGGTTTTTGTGGAGATTTCCCAGAGATCCAGATTGCCGCTGCGGTTGGAGGTGAATAGCACCCATTCGCCGTCCGGAGAATAAACCGGCTGGCGATCCTGGCTCGTGCCACGCGTGAGCCACCGGTTTTGCGGCGAGGCCGCTTTTCCCTGTAGGGAGATCTCTCGAAGGTTCTGGCGGGACGAGCTCGTCTCAAAGACCACACCGCCGGGACCCGCAATGTCGAAGCCGAAACCGACGCCCGAGATCCGGAATATCGCAGAGGCAGTGCCAGACGCAATGTTTCGACGGATGAGGCGAGCCGCGCCCGGGGGGGACACGCTGGGTTTGCTCGAAGCGGACTCCTGCTCGAAATAGACCACCTCGTCGCCGGCACTGGACCAGGCCAAGGAGAAAAACTGTCTTCCGCCGGCAGTAACCCAGCGCTTCTCCTTGCCGTCGGCTGTTACAAGAAAGATCGAGTAGCCGCCGCTCTCTGGTGACCATTGCTTTGCAGCGATGGTACGGCCATCCGGGGACCATCGGGGACAGTAGAGAAATGCTCCTTCAACCCGGGCAATCTCGTGGGGCCCACTGCCGTCGGCGCCAACCAGCCAGATAGCCGAGTCGTGGCGTCCCGCCTCGCTCCTGGCAAAAGTGATTTGGTGCCCATCGGGCGACCAATCGCCGTCAATATAACCCCTTTGTTGCCCCTCCACGAGCTTGCGCGGTTCTCCCCCGACGATGGCGACGCTGCAAAGCACTGGAACGTCACCGGCCAGGCGGGTAAACAGAATCGTCGAGCCGTCGGGGGAGAAGCGGGGCAAAACGTCAGGGCCCGCTGTGAACGCTACCTCGCCGCCTCGCGCCAGATCCTTTAACCAGATTCGCTGCCGGCCGTCGCGGTCAGAAACGAAGGCCACCAAACGGCCGTCTGGGGAAGCAGCCGGCCACGAGTCGTGTCCGGAGTAGGTGAGCTGGCGGATCTCCGGCATTTCGCTGGAAGCTGGGTTGATGACCCTGCTGCGGGCCCACAAGAATGCGACCACCAACACGGCCGCAGCCGCCACCACCCAAGGAAGGTAGCGTCGCCTGCGGGATGTGAGCGTTAGTTCCTTGTACTCCTCTTTTTCGAGACGGGCTCGCCCGTTGTTCCACCAGGCATCGATCTCGGCCTTGTGGGCATAAATCGAGCCCTGTCTGCCGTGCATATGCCGATGCACAGGCAAAGCCTCGGTTTTCTCCCAGCGCTGCAGGGTTCGTATATCCCGCTTCAGATAGGCTGCAATCTCCTTCCAAGAATCCAGCCGTTCCGAGGCGGGTGGTGTGGAGGACGAATTCGGCCCAGGCAGTTTGACTGCCACGGTTTCTCCCCCATCCTATGAGCTAAGCCGCGGGTACTGCGAAGATTATACCCCCATCGACCTCCTTTTCAAACCGGTCCCCCAGAAGAGCGACAAAGCACGACACGGCCCCCTCGCATGAACATAAAGGAGGGACACCATGCCATACGTAAAACTCGCGTTCGCTCTCTTGGGGCTTGCCTCAACCCTGGTCGCGGCCGACCCCTTTGCGGGGACCTGGAAACTCAACATTGCCAAATCGAAATTCAAGACCGGCACAGCGCCTAAGGAGCAAACGGTAACGGTCGCCGAGGCCGGCAGCGACCTCGATGTGACGGGCAGCGGAACCGCCGCGGATGGTAGCGCGTTAATGTCGCACTTTACGTTGCCGGCGCAAGGCGGCGAGGGAAAGATTATCCAAGGGCCGTTTGAAGCCGTTTCCAGCAAGCGGATGGGACCGAAGGAGGGAGAGGTTCGCTACAGCAAAGGCGGCAAAGTCGTGGAGACCGAGCACTGCAAAATCTCCGCCGACGGAAAGACCCTGACCTGTAACGCGAAGTGGACCGACGCGCAAGGCAAACCCGGGGCTGGCGTCGCCGTCTACGAGAAGCAATAGAAGCATTTGGGGCGCCGGAAGCGCCCGGGAGGTAGCAAAACATGAAAAGCAGTTCGAGAAGTTTCTTTGCGGTGTCCCTCGCGATGGCCATCGGCGGCGTCGCCTGGGCCGCGCCGGCGGCGAACCAGAATTGGTGCCGTGGCTGTGTTCCGTTGCATTCCGTGACATTTCGGACTGATGCATCCAGCGACCAAATCAAGGGCGACGGGAAA
>JACQDG010000428.1 GCA_016201185.1 Acidobacteriota bacterium
AAAGTCCTGCCCGATCACGACGAGCGACAAATAGAAAATCCAAAGGAGGGCAAAGACCGGCACGGGCAGAATGCCCACGACGGCCATCAACGACAGGAATGCTCCTCCCAGGGAGAGGAAATGCAGGAAAGCGTCGCTGTGGTTGATCCAGGCCAGGGTAGGAAAGACCCCAAATCGCTCGCGGCCCAGAGCCTGCGCCACAGCTTGGAGAAAATCGCCGGCGGGCAAGATACCGCTAGCGCCGACCAGCCCGGTGATCTGGGTATAGAGCGAGAAGAAGGCGAAAAAGTATGTCAGCGCCAGCAAGCGCAGGAACAGCCATCGCGTCAGCTCGTAGGAAGGGCGCTCGAGACGCTTGCCCCATAGCAAACGGGTCAGGGTAAAGAGCCCAGAGCGGTGGGAAGCGACCAGGCGATAGACCGATTCAGCGGCCGGGGCCATGCCCGGAGCCTTCTCGTAGATCCAATGCATCCACCCTTTGCCGGGAGCATGCCGGAGCACCCGGAAGACAGCCTCCGCGCCGCTATACACCTCGCCAGAGGGCTCGATGAGCTGCACGGCCCTCTTGAAGCTTGCCAGGGGAATCTGCGGATAGCGGTCTACCACTTGCTGGAAAGGGGCATACTCCACCCGGTCGCCGGTCAGATGCTTCCAGCGGTCGATCCACAGCCGGCAAAAGCTGCAGTCACCGTCGAAGACGAGCAGGGGCGTGGAGGCATTAGGCACGGCCCTTCTATTCTACGAGAGGCACGCCCGCGGATAAAGGTGAGTATATATGTCTTGCACCTCCACGGAATAAACAATGAAAACTCCCAACAATTACTGGTAAATGCGTCAGGTCGGTGGTAGTATTTAGACAGATGAAGTGCCTGCGAGGCTGAAGGGGATAGTTGACCCGTCGCACGACGGGCCGTTGTAGAAAGGAGTCTTGCGATGCGGCTTCGATCCTCAATACTATTCCGCCTTTTTCTGGTGCTAGCTCCGACGGTTGTTGTGGGTGCTGTAGTGACCTTCAGCATTCCCAAGCCTGCCTTTACAAAACACGACAAAGCTTATTATGCCGATCCCAAGCTGATCAATTTTGTCCGGCCGGGGTTGGTGATTAAGGTTCAGGGCGTGAACATTTCCTCCGATGGCACGGTGCGGGTGCAGTTCAGGGTGGCCGATCTGAAAGGGCTGCCCCTCGACCTGAACGGGGTGAACACGCCGGGAGAGATTTCGGTCAATTTCGTGATTGCCTACATTCCGCAGGGGCAGCAACAGTATGTGTCCTACACAACGCACTTTGTCGGGCCGCCCGAGACCAAGATGAGCGGGAACCTTCCCCACGCCGACATCGGCGGTGTCTTTCAACAACTGTCAGACGGCGTCTACCAGTACACCTTCGCCACGAAGCTGCCGGCCGGGTTCGACACCTCAGCCACCCATACCGTGGGCGCTTTTGCCTCCCGGAGCCTGACGGATTTCGACCTGGGGACGCAGTTCAGCAACGACGTGTACACTTTTGTTCCCAGCGGCGCGGCCGTGACCCAGGTGCGGGACATCATCCGCACCGCCTCCTGCGACAAGTGCCACGGCCAACTGGCGTATCACGAAGGCAAGCGGCGTGAAGTGGCGCTGTGCGTCCTCTGCCACACGCCGCAAAACCAGGATCTGAATACCGGCCAGGCGCTGGACTTTCGGGCCATCATACACAAGATTCATGCCGGCGCGGACGTGGACAGCGTGGCGGCCGGGGGGACGTTCGTGATTTCGGTCCACGATTTTACCGGCACACAGGATTACTCCATCTTTGAGTCGGTGGCGGACGCTCGCAACTGCCAGTCCTGCCATGAGGCGGGCCCGGCCCAGGCCGACGCGTGGAAGACGAATCCCAGCCGGGCTGCCTGCGGGTCGTGCCACGACCTGGTGAACTTCGGCACCGGCGAAAATCACGTGGACCTTCCCCAGGTGGACGACAAGCAGTGCACGAACTGCCACTTCCCGAAAGGCGAGCTGGAGTTTGACACTTCCATCATCGGCGCGCACACTGTCCCGAACCTTTCAACCAGCTTGCCGGGCGTGGTGGTTCAATTCCTGCGAGTGGACAACGCCGGGCCAGGGAAGAAGCCGACCGTTGTGTTCACCCTGAAGGACAACTCTGGCAGCCCGATCGCGCCGTCGCAAATGGATCTGCTGGCGTTGGTGATCGCCGGGCCGACCACCGACTATTCCTATTGGTTCCGCGAAGACGCCACGGGCGCCCAAGCCGGCTCGGATGGCACCGTCTCCTATACCTTCAAGGAGGCACTGTCGGCAAACGCCCAAGGCACGTACACGGTGGGCATTGAAGGATCCAGGCCCGTCACGCTGCTCGCGGGAACCAGGAAGGAAGTGACGGCGTACGACTTTATTCGGAACCAGATGTTTAACTTCTCGGTGGATGGCTCGCCGATCCAGCCGCGACGCACGATTGTTTCAGCCGCCAAATGCGCTTCCTGCCACCCCGGCCCGAAGTGTCTTTCCTGCCACGTCGATACCCCGCACGCCGGGAACCGGAACAATTTCGATTACTGCGCGCTTTGCCACAACCCGAATGAAACTGATGCTTCACAGCGGCCCGCTGACCAGATGCCGGCTGAGTCCATGGATCTTGCGGTCCTGGTGCACAAGATCCACACCGGCGAGAACCGGGTGTGGAGAAGCATCTACGGAATCGGCGGGATAGAGGACGGCTACGACACGGTACGATTCCCGGGCGACCGGGGGAACTGTGAGGCCTGCCACGTGAACGGCTCGGAGCAGTTGCCGCTTCCCGCGGGCTTACTTCCGGTGTTAAACCCCAACGAAATCCCCAACCCGAGGGGGAAGGCGTCCGCGGCCTGCCTTGGCTGCCACGACACGCAGGCTGCCCATGCACACGCCCTGGTTAACACTTCCTCGATCCTGGGCGAAAGCTGCGACGTGTGCCACGGCCAGGACGCGGAATTCTCCGTCAGCCGGGTACACGCGCGGTAACTTGAGGTAACTGACAGGTTTTCCTCCCACCTCACTGAATGTAAGTTGCCACGGCGGACTAGCCGGTCGGAAGGAGGAGAATTACCCCTCTGTGCAACTTCGCGATTGCTGCGTCGAAAGGCACAGGCGGGTTAAATCACTCAGCGGCCGCGCAGATGCTTCCCCACCCCCCGCTTTTGCTCCGCTGGCGAGGAAGTCGTTACTCGAATCTTTCCATCTGGGAACGCGGAGTTAGTTCATCTGAATTGCAAGCGGCTGTGCTCAAGAGAGTTCCACAAGCCGGGGCTGAAGTGGCGTAAGTTGAAGCCCCGCGCAACGGCCGTCTCCGGCTCATCGTAGCCCGGCGGGCAACAGCAATGGCACTCTGCGTGCAGCAGCGGTCTAAGGATTGGGCGGAGAGGAGCACAGTCGTGCAGAAGAAATGGATCATCGCAACAACCGGCGGAATTCTTGTCGTAGGCGCCGCTCTGCTGCTGGCCCAGAATACTTCGTGGCTGACCGGCACCGTCGATCAGAAGTTCGACACGCTGGCGAACATCCAGCCCGGACTCGGCACGGTGATGGCCGAGTACAGCAAGCGCTTCGGCAATATTTACTACGCGGCGCAGGCTGGCAATTGGGGCATGGCCGCGTACCAATTGAAGGAGATGGTGGAGATCCAGGAAGTCGGCGAAACGACGCGTCCGGCCCGGGCCCAGGCGCTCAAGGGCATGGAGCAGGGCGCCCTGAGGCCTCTTGCCCTCGACATTGTCAATCAGAACCTAACGGCGTTCAACACCGACTTTAACACCGCGGTCGCATTCTGCAACGCGTGCCATGCGGCGACTGGGTTCGACTACATCGTTTACAAGCTGCCGGCTCAGCCGAAGGTTCCAGCGAAGCTGGATACCGGGCAGACGTTCACCACCCAGCAATTGCAAACAGTCCTTGCTGCTCTTGTAGGGCCGGCCATCTTGTCCGGCGGCGTTGTGAACGGCGCCAGTTTCGCTCTGGCGCCCGCTCCGGTCGCTCCGGGTTCGATTATTTCAATCTTCGGCGTCAATCTGGCTGCATCCACAGCTTACGCACCTGCCGTACCTCTCGCGACCCAGTTGGCAGGAACGACGGTGAAAGTGAACGGGACTCCAATACCACTTTTCTATGTATCGCCCACTCAAATCAATGCTCAGTTGCCTTTCGAGGCCGCTCCCGGGACGGCAACTGCTGTCGTGACCACTTCCGCGGGCGACAGCCAGTCGGAAACCTTTAATGTTGCGAGTTCGGCCGTTGGGATCTTTTTCTCTAGGATCTTCGGCTCGAATCGCGGGGCTGTTCTCAATCAGGACGGCAGTGTCAACGGGCCCGGGAACGCTGAGGCGCGCGGCAGGGTTGTTGTGGTGTTTCTCACAGGCCAAGGGCCGGTCACCCCGGCCGTTCCAACCGGACAGGCGGCGCCGGTGAATCCGCATTCGCCGGCGACGCTCCCGAACGCTGCCAGCATCGGCGGGAGCACCGCGCCTGTGCAGTTCCTCGGCCTGGCGCCGGGATGGGTTGGTCTGGCCCAAGCCAACATTCAAATCCCCTCCGGGGTTACGCCGGGCGACCAGGTGGCGCTGTCTATCAGCGTAAATGGACAGGCAGGAAACACAGTCACAATATCGGTAAAGTAGCTTGTGGCCTGTAATGGAGTTGCTGTGAGTCGAAAACTCGAGACTGAAGCCTCAGGGATGAGGAGAAGAGGAGCATTAGTATGCAGAGAAGATGGAGTATCGCAATAACCGGGGGAATCCTAGCCATAGGCGCCGCGCTGCTGCTCGCGCAGAATACTTCGTGGCTGACCGGAACCGTCGATCAGAAGTTCGACACGCTGGCGAACATCCAGCCCGGGCTCGGCACGGTCATGATCGAGTACAGTACCCGCATGGGCAATATCTACTACGCAGCGCAGGCCGGCAATTGGGGCATGGCCGCGTACCAATTGAAGGAGATGGTGGAGATTCAGGAAGTCGGCGAAACGACGCGACCGGGCCGGGCCGCGGCGCTCAAAGGCATGGAGCAGGGCGCCCTGAAGCCTCTTGCCCTCGACATTGTTAATCAGAACCTAACGGCGTTCAACACCGACTTCAACACCGCGGTCGCATTCTGCAACGCGTGCCATGCGGCGACTGGGTTCGACTACGTCGTTTACAAGCTGCCGGCTCAGCCGGAGGTTCCAGCGAAGCTGGATACCGGGCAGACGTTCACCGCCCAGCAATTGCAAACGCTCCTTGCCGGTATTCTGGCTCCGTAGTCTTTTCTGTGCGCCGGTTTCCGATTCCGGGGGCCGCCCGCACCCGGTGTGGCAAGGCTTCCGCCAACCGTGACCCCAGATCCTGCACAATCATGCCAGTCTGCAACGGCCAGGACGCGGAATTCTCCGTCAGCGGCGTGCACGCTCGCTAGTTAGTGACTGGTCACGCTGCTGCTCAAGAAATGAGCGGAGGATCCCATGAATGAAAAGCGAAATCTCTTTACGCGACGCCAGCTACTGGCCGGTTCCGGCTTGGGCTTGGTTTCGCTGGGCCGCGGGGCGCCACCCGCACCCGTCCCGCGTGCGCCGGCCGCCCCGGTTTCGATCGCCCAGTGCTCGAGCTATGACGAGGACCTCGCACGTCTGCTGGCGACCCAATTCGACCAGATTGGCGGCATCGGCAAGCTGGTGGGCGGCAAGACTGTCGCCATCAAGCTGAACCTCACCGGCGGCGGCCGGATCGGCGCCTACACCGCCGGCCAGACGCACTGGGTGCATCCGAAGCTGGTGGGGGCGTGTTGCCACCTGCTGGCCCGCGCGGGCGCAAAACGCATCCGGCTGCTCGAAGGGGCGGGCCGGGGTGATTCGCTCGAAGACAAGATGCTCGACGCCGGGTGGAATCTGGCAGCACTACGCTCGGCAGCGCCCATCGTGGAATTCGAAAGCACGAACTATCTGGGCAGCGGCAAGCGTTACTCGAGGCTGAAAGTGGCCAGGCCCTACATCTATCCTGCGTTCGACCTGAACCACTCCTACGAGGACACGGATGTTTTCATCAGCATGAGCAAGCTCAAGCACCACGAGGAGTGCGGCATCACGCTCACGATCAAGAACAGCTTCGGCATCGCGCCGAATTCCGTATATGGAGACGACGCGGGCGTGGACGAGCCAAACGAGAATGCGCACCGCGGCCGGGAAATGGTCCTGCACGCCGGGAAGCGGCAGCCGCCGAAGAGCGCGCCGCAGGAGGTTGACTTCACCTCCGAGCGGTTCGAGGGTTATCGCGTGCCGCGGATCTGCGTCGATTTGATCGCCGCGCGGCCGGTCGACCTGGCCATCATCGATGGCATCGAGTCCTCGATCGGCGGCGAAGGCCCCTGGGTGAAGGGGTTCAAGTACGCCCACCCGCAAGCGCTGATTGTGGGCCGAAACCCCGTCTCGACCGACGCGGTCGCCACCGCCGTGATGGGCTACAACCCGCGCGCCAAGCGGGGCGAGGCGCCCTTCCACCGCGTCACACCACCAGAAACCCCCGGCGCGCCGGCATGGGCCGAGAACCCCATGCTGCTCGCCGAGGCGGTTGGTATCGGCAGCGCGGACCTCGGCAGCATCGACGTCCGGGGCGTCCCGATCAAGGACGCGCTGTACGATTTTGAGTCTCGGCGCTAAGGATAGACATTCCACGCACTCTGGAACGGGATGGCGCCGGCAATCGGGCCGCTCAGCGGACGTAAGCTTCGACGACAAACTCGTCGGGCGAAACGGAGAAAGTGCGCAAGTCGTGAAGAACGATCGCCGACGAGCGGGTGCGGCGGCCGGCGCCCGCGGCCACGGGGAGTGAGTCCAGCCCTCCAAGAATTTTCGGCGCGTAATAGAAAAGAACCTTGTTCACCACTCCCGCTTCTAGGGCGGCCCAGTTCAGCTTGGCGCCGGCCTCAAGCATGAGGGAAATTTTTTGCCGGCCTCCGAGCCACCGGACCAGGGCGCACAGATCGACCCGGCCGTCCGGACCGTCTAATGTGAGGACGGGAATGCCCAGCGCCTCCAACGCAGCCCGGCGGCGCTGCGCGGCGGCGGAGGTTGTGGCGACGACCAGATCGTTCTGGAAAGTCTTCACCAGCCGGGAGGTGAGGGGCAAGCGCAACTGGGAATCCACCACCAGGCGCAGAAGAGGCAAACGGCGGGGCAGGCCGGTGCGGTCGGTGAGCAGGCAATCGTCGGCTAGCGCGGTGCCGATGCCGGTGAGGATGGCGTCGTGGTCATGGCGCACCTGCTGGACGTGGGCGCGGGCGCGCTCGCTGGTGATCCAGCCGGTGTTGTCGTCGGGGGCGGAAATCTTGCCGTCGAGCGTGGTGGCGGTCTTAAGCGTCACGAGCGGCAGGCCGGTGCGGATGAAATGAAAGAAAGCTTCATTCAGCCGGCGGGCCGGGGCTTCGAATTCTGTGGCCCGTTCGACCATGACCCCGGCGGCGGCAAGCCGGGCCAAGCCGGCGCCGGCCACCTGCGGATTGGGATCCTCGACCGCGGCCACCACGCGCGCCACGCTGGCAGCAATTAACGCGTCGACACATGGGGGAGTACGAGCCTGATGGACGCAAGGCTCCAGGTTGATGTAAAGGGTAGAGCCGCGTGCCCGCGAGCCGGCTTCCTCCAGCGCCAGGATCTCGGCGTGCTTCACCCCTTCATAGGTATGGAAGCCGCGGCCGATAATCTCGCCGTTCTTTACCAACACGGCCCCCACCATGGGATTGGGTGAGGCCAGGGCGCGGCCGCGATAAGCCAGTTCCAGGGTTTCTTCCAGGCAGCGCTTTTCTTCCGGAGCCACTGCAAGTATTTCAGCACAGTTTTAGGTGAGAATACCTATCCCGGAGGTACGGGCGTGCATATTATGTTGATTGCGGCTGCCGAAGAATCCTGAGGCCCCAGTGCTTCTTTACGCTCTCACCATTTTTATCAGCGCCTTCCTGTTGTTCCAGGTCCAGCCCATCATCGCCAAGCTGATCCTGCCGTGGTTCGGCGGGACGGCGGCGGTGTGGACGACCTGCCTGCTCTTTTTCCAAGTTGTGCTGCTCGCGGGCTATCTTTACGCGCACGGGGTGATCCGGCGCCTGACGCCGAGACGTCAAGCGATGCTGCACGTGGCGCTGCTTGTAGCGAGCCTGCTTCTGCTGCCGATCACGCCTCGGGAGGGATGGAAGCCTCACGGGAGCGAGGACCCGAGTTTCCTAATCCTAGGGTTGCTGGCTGCCAGCATTGGCTGGCCGTACTTTCTTCTCTCAACCACCGGCCCGCTGGCGCAGGCCTGGTACGCACGCACGTACCGGGGAGCCATTCCGTACCGGCTGTTTGCCCTTTCCAATGCCGGCTCCCTGCTGGCGCTGTTGAGTTACCCGGTGCTGGTGGAGCCGTTTCTCTCAAACCACAGCCAGACGCAATGGTGGTCGCTGGGATACCTGGCGTTTGTGTCTCTTTGTGGAGCAGTCGCTTGGCGCAGCAACCGCTCGGGCGATCGAGAACCGCAGCAGGCAGCTGCATTTGCGGCTCAAGAAGCGCCACCGCATTGGTCTGCGCAACTTCTGTGGCTGGCGCTGCCAGCCTGCGCCTCGACC
>JACQDG010000007.1 GCA_016201185.1 Acidobacteriota bacterium
CACGGGTCAATTCAAATAAGTGCATGTAAGGAACGCCCGGGAAAGCAGAGCGAAACGGAAAGGAAGGAGCAACCGGCCGCCCTTTCCGATAGCGCTCCACCGGCCCACCTCGCGTCCGGTGACAGTGGAAGGGACTTAGCCCTTCCCCCAGCCTCTGCGCCCCGGACGGCTGCAGCGGCTTCGGCGGCTTCCTGCCATCCCTTTCCCCGCGGCTCCGGGTCCAGCCGGAACTCCGCCGCGGCTACTCATGATCGCCGCGCCTCTATCAGAAACTCCCAGGATAGTAAACCGGGGCCAAGAAGGTCAAATGGAATGGAATGCCGCTGCAAGCGGCGTGTTTTATTCGTAACGCAGCGCCGCCATGGGGTCCAACCGCGAGGCCCGTACCGCCGGGACGAGCCCGCTCAGCACGCCCACCATCACTAGAATCCCTGTCGAAATAGCCACCGTGCTCAGCGAGATCGCAAGGTGAATGTCACCTTTGCCGGAAGTATCTTCGTACGCTACGCCGAGAAGCGGCAACGGGCCGATGGCGGCCGAGAGCCCGTAAGCCACGGCGATGCCGATGAGGCCGCCCAGCAGCGTCAGCACCAGGGCTTCGGCCAGGAACTGGGCCTGAATGTGCCGCCGCCGCGCTCCCAGGGCCCGGCGCAGGCCGATCTCGCGGATGCGCTCGTCCACCGTCACCAGCATGATGTTCATCACGCCCACCCCGCCGATGCCCAGGGTGAGCGTGCCAATAAAAGCGAGCAGCACCTGCAGGCCGATGGTGATGCCGTCGATGATGGGCCGGAACTCCTCCCGGCCGAACATCCGGATGGCCCGCTTGTCGCTGGGCGAGAACCGCTGGCGCTTGGCGACCGCCGCCCGCACCTGGGCCATGGCCTGCGACTCAAAGCGCGGCAGGACGGAGGCAAAGACGAGCACGCTGGCGTAGCGGGCGTCCCACAAATCGGCGGCGGCCGTGTAAGGAATGAAGGCCGATTGGTCGTCGCTGGTGAAATAGTTGCTGTCCTGCATCTTCAAATCCATCTCCCCGACGACGGTGAAGCGGACGCCCCGGATCAGCACCGTCTCGCCCACCGCCGGGCGGCCGCTGAAGAGCTTCTCCCGCAAGCGGCTCCCCAGGAAGACCACGCGCCGCCGCTCCACCATGTCCTCTGCCGCGATCCAGCGGCCCTGGCTGGGAACTTCGTTCCGCATCTCGCCGTATTCGGGGCAGACGCCGCGAATGGCGGTGTTGGCCAGCCGGTCGCCGTAAGAAATGGAGAGCCAGCGCACCGTCTCCAGGCAAGCTTGCTTCACGAGCTTCGCTTCCTGCTCGATCAGTTCCACGTCTTCCTTTTCAAAACGGATCTTTTTGCCGGCGCGCTCTCCGCCGGCCTGCTCGCTGGTTTGTCCCGGCCAGCAGATCACCGCGCTGCGGCCGAAGGCGTCGAAGGAATCCACCAAGATGCCGCGGAAGCTTTGCCCGTAAGCGATCAGCAGGGTGACGGCCACGATGCCCCACACAATTCCCAGCATCGTGAGGAAGCTCCGCAGCGGGCTTCGCCGGATCGATTCCCAGGATTGGCGGAAGACTTCGCGCAGCATTGTCTTGCTCAACCTCCTGCTTCGTAGCGCAGGGCTTCAATCGGATCCACCGCGGCGGCCCGCGCTGCCGGGTACAGCGCTGATAGCAGCGCCACCGTTCCCAGCAGGCCAAACGAGAGCAGGCTCGACTGCCACGTGAACAGCATGCCGGCAAAGAAATCCTGCCTAGGAAGGAGGTTCACCAGGGCGCAGAGGCCAAATCCGGCGCCCAGGCCGATGCCGCCGCTCAACAGCACGACAATCAGCGTCTCGACAAAGAACTGCCAGAGGATGGCGCCGCGGGTCGCTCCCACCGCCTTGCGCACGCCGATCTCCCGCGTCCTCTCCCGCACCGCCACCAGCATCACGTTCATCACCCCGATGCCTCCCAGCAGCAGCGTCACCACGCCCACGCCGCCCAAAAAGTACTTCATGCCGTCGATGATCATCCGGAAGTTCTTGGCGTTCTCCACCGTGTCCCAGATGCCGGCGGCTTCCTTGTCGCGCGGATCGAAGTTGTGCAGGCGGCCCAGCGCTCGCCGCACCTGCCCCTTGCAGGCCTCGTGCTCCTCGAGCGATTTGGGAGTCACCAGCAGCCGGTCGATCTGGCGCGGATTGGCGGGCGGCTTCTCGGGAAAATCGCGGATGACGGCGCTGAACGGGATGAACACCTTGGAGACATCCCAGCCGTCGTAACTGGAGTTCTGCTCTTTCTGCTGCATCACCCCGATGACGGTATAGGGGACATCGCGGATCATGATGATCTCGCCCAAGGCCGCCCGGCTGCCGAAGAGCTGTTTTTTCACATCCGTGCCGAGAAAAGCCACGCGGCGGCCCTCTTTCTGGTCCTCCCAGTTGTAAAAACGCCCTTCGGCCACCGTCAGGCTGCGGATTTCGGCGAAGGGCGGGAGTGAGCCGGTCACCATAAGAGAGCCGTTGTTGAAGCGGCTGTGCACCGGGGTGCTGCCCTTGCCTAGCTCCGGGAGGACGTAGCGGCACGCCGGCGATTCCTGCCCGAGGAACAGGTAATCGGTGTCTTCCCAGTGGACCTGGCGGCCGGACCGCGTGCCCCCGGCCTGCAGGCTGGTGCGGCCGGCGAAAACGATCAGGATGTCCTTGCCGAAGTTTTTCATGCGGGTTTCCTGCCCCACCCGCAGCCCCTCGCCCGCCGCCACCATCAGAGTGATGGAGATGATCCCCCAGGCGATGCCGAACATACTGAGCGCCGTGCGCAGCTTGTGCGCCCACAGCGTTCGCACGGTATCCACAACTAGATCGCGAAACAACATCGTCTCGAGCGCGCCTATCCTTTAAATACGAGGATCACGGGGAGAAAAGTTCCCGGCAGTTAGACGAACAGAAGGGCCGCAGGTCACCCGGGTGGCGCCAAAAAGGCTTGCCGCTTTGGTCCGGAGCCATTATCCTTGACCCAAGGAGGTCCCCTGAAGATCCTGATCATAGAGGACGAAACGAAGGCGGCTTCCTACCTGCGCCAGGGGCTGTCGGAGGAGGGTTTCGTCGTCGATATCGCCGAAAACGGCGAGGACGGGTTGCATCTGGCCCGTACGTCCGACTATGACTTGATCATCCTGGACGTAATGCTGCCCCGGCGCGACGGCTGGTCAGTCATATCCGAGTTGCGCCGGACAGGGCGCCAGATGCCGGTTCTGTTTCTCACCGCCCGGGACGGAGTGCAGGATCGCGTGAAGGGCCTGGAACTGGGCGCGGACGACTACCTGGTGAAGCCCTTCGCCTTCTCCGAGCTGCTGGCGCGGGTCCGCTCCATCCTCCGCCGCGGCCCGACCCGGCAGCCAGAGACGCTCCGAATCGCCGACCTGGAGCTCGACCTGCTGCGGCACCGCGCGGCCCGCAGCGGCCGGCGCCTCGACCTGACACCTAAGGAATTCCTGCTTCTGTCGCTGCTCACGCGACGCGCCGGCGAAGTGCTTTCGCGGACCTTGATTGCCGAGCAGGTCTGGGACATGAATTTCGACAGCGACACGAACGTGGTGGACGTGCACATGCGGCGCCTACGGTCGAAAGTGGACGACCCGTTCGACCAGAAGCTGATCCACACCGTCCGGGGAGTGGGCTATGTCCTCGAGTCGCGATCCTGAGCCTGTGACGGCGGCCGGCCGCCCGGAACGAGCACCGTGGAGTCTGGCGGCGCGATTAACCGCGTGGTATGCGGGCTCGGCCTTTCTGCTACTGCTGGTGGCGACGGGGTTCCTCTACTGGGTATTGGTAAGAAATTTCGAAGACGAGGAAGACCAGTACCTGACGGAGAAAATCAACGTGGTCCAAACTCTGCTCCGCGACCGGGCGGGGGACGCCACGGTGCTGGAGTGGGAGGTGCAGGAGGAGTCCACTACGCGCCCTTTTGTGCGCGTCCTGGTCCGCGTGCTGGGCGCGCGGAACCGCCTGGTGGCAGAGACCAGGGGCATGGCCGAGCTGCTGCCTCCGAGCGCTTTCCGCCAAGCGCCCACGCTTACAAGTAAGCTGGGACGCGGCGTCGAGGTCCGCCCGGGCGGGCGGGATTTCCGGATTCTCTCGGCGCGGACGAGTGGCGATCCCTCCGAGCGGGAAAACTACTGGATCCAGGTGGCGCTCGACCGCACCTACGAAGTGAACTTGGTCGCCGGATACCGCCGGCGCCTGTGGTTGGTTCTGGGCCTGGGGCTGGTGGTGTGTGCCGTGGCCGGCTATGGCATCGCCCGCCGCGGCATCCGGCCGGTGGAGGAGATCGCCGCTACTATGCGCCGCACCGGGTCAACAACCTTGAATGAACGGATCGAGCCGGAGGGGCTGCCCTCCGAACTGTCCGCGCTCGCCGCCACCTTCAACGAAATGCTGGACCGGCTGGAGGACGCCTTCGCCCGCCTCTCGCGCTTTTCCGCCGACATTGCCCACGAGCTGCGCACGCCGATCAACAATCTGCGGGGCGAGATGGAGGTGGGACTGGCCAAGGCGCGAACCCCGGAGGAATACTGCGAAGTCTTGGGCTCATCGCTCGAGGAGTGCGTACGGCTCTCCCGCCTCATCGACCGCCTGCTTTTTCTGGCCCGCGCCGAAAGCCCGGAGACCCACATCAACCGCGAGCCGCTGGACGTGGCCCGGGAGCTCACCGCCCTGCGCGAGTTCTACGAAGCCGCCGCCGGCGAGGCGGGCGTGGCGCTGGAGCTGAATGTTTCCTCCGGCGTCACTGCCGAGCTAGACCGTACCCTGTTCCAACGCGCCGTGGGCAACTTGGTCGAGAACGCCCTGGCCCACACGCCGCGCGGCGGCGCCGTGAAGCTGACGGCTGCCCAGGAGAACGGCAATCTCCGCATTCAAGTGGCGGACACCGGGTGCGGCATCCCGGCGGATCACCTCTCCCACGTCTTCGACCGCTTTCACCGCGTGGACCGCGCCCGCTCCAAGCACAGCGGCGGGGTCGGCCTGGGTCTGGCCATCGTTAGCAGCATTACCCACCTCCACGGCGGCACGGCTCATATCGAAAGTGAGGTCGGGCGCGGCACGCGCGTTACCCTCACCTTCCCTCTCGAGATGACGAAATCGTAATCCTGGCGTCATCTTGCCGTTTCCCGCTCTGCTTTATCCTTGGGCCCAGGCCGTCCTGTGAGCCTGAGTTGTATGGGCCGTTGGTATCTCCATAATAAGTCCATGCCGTCGAATGATCTTGCCATCAGAGCTGCGTTGCGAGGGGTGGCTACCCAATCCAGGTCCTTGGCCGCGCGTTTGACGGTCTGGTATGCCGGCTCGGGTCTCGCCCTGGTCTTGATCACCACGGGATTCATGTATTGGTTGTTGATAACGAATCTGGGCGCTGAGGATGATCATTTTCTCGCGGACAAGGTCCACATCCTGCGCCATTTGCTCCGCGACCGGCCGGAAGATGCTGCCAAGCTGAAGTACGAAACGGAAAGGGAATGGGCCGTGAGCCGATACATGCAAGTCTCCGTGCGGATTCTCGATGAAGCCGGGCGGACAGAGGTCGAGACGCCGGGCATGGACCG
>JACQDG010000449.1 GCA_016201185.1 Acidobacteriota bacterium
CGAGCAGTTAGCCCGCTATGTGGGCACTTCCCGGGAAATCGTCACCCAATACATGAACCAGTTCCGGCGAGACCATCTGCTTGAGTACTCCCGGCGGGGTGTGGATCTGGACATGGCGGCGCTGGAGAAGTACTTGGCGAAGGCGTAAGCTCCGGTTTTGCCGGTGGTGAAAGACCTAGGCGAAGAAGTTGCCCATCTTCCGGAACCTCTCGTAACGCTGCGACACCAGTTGCATACCGGACAAACCTGAAAGGCGATCGAGCGCCCGCTCGAGCGATTCACTGAGCAGAGCCGCGGCGGCGTCGTGATTTTCGTTGGCGCCGCCGGGCGGCTCGGGAATGATCTCGTCCACCAGGCCCAAGCTGTGAAGGTCCTGGGCGGTCAATTTCAGCGCCTGGGCGGCCAGCTCAGCTTTGCCCGCGTCGCGCCACACAATGGCGGCGCAGCTTTCCGGCGAGATGACACTGTAGATGGCGTTCTCCAGCATTGTTACGACATTGCCGACGCCCAACGCCAAGGCGCCGCCGCTGCCGCCTTCCCCGATGCAGGTGACCACGATGGGAATCGGAAGCCGCGCCATTTCCCGCAGGTTATAGGCGATGGCCTCGGCCTGACCGCGTTCCTCGGCGTCAATGCCGGGGTAAGCGCCGGGCGTATCCAGAAAGGTCAGCACGGGCCGGCCGAACTTGCCTGCCAGTTGCATCAGGCGCAGGGCCTTACGGTAGCCTTCGGGCTTGGGCATGCCGAAATTGCGGTAGAGCTTTTGCTTGGTATCTCTTCCTTTCTGCTGGCCGATGACCATCACTTCGCGGGAGCCGAGGCGGGCCATGCCGCTCACAATAGCCGGATCGTCGGCGAAGCGGCGGTCGCCGTGGAGCTCCTTGAAATCCGAAAACAGGCGAGAAATGTAGTCCAGGGTGTGGGGACGCTGAGGGTGGCGGGCCAGTTGCACCCGCTCCCAGGCCGCGGAGGTCTCCCCGGGCTTGCGGCGCAGCGCCTCGACCTCCATGGCCAGCTCGTCGAGCTGGGCGGCCACAGCCGGGTCGGACTCCTGGGCTCGCAGCGCGGCGATTTGCTTTTCCAGGTTCGCGATCCGTTCTCGCAGCTCCGGTGACTCGTCGCTCATGGCAGACTACTGGGGGGCGATCTCCACGGCGCCGGGGCCCAGGATCTCCTCAAGCGCCGCGCAGAATTCCCGGTCGGCCCGCACCCGCAGGCCGGAGTCCAGCAAAACCAGAAATTCCCGGTTTTGTTGCAGGCGGAAGCAAACGTCGGTGTCGCCCGGCTTGCGGCGAAAAATCCCGGCCAGCCGCGCAACCAAATCGGCGCCGTTTGTCGCCCGGGCATCTGCGGCAACCAGCTGCACCTTCACGAAAATCTGCTTGGGAAGCCGGATGCGCGCCAGATCGAGCGGGGTGATGTCGGAGACCGCCACTTTGGGCGGGCCGTTTTCATCCGGCCGGACGCTGCCCCGCACCAGCACGGCCTGATCGGGGACCAGCATCGGCCGCAGGGACTCAAAGGCAGTGGCGAAGACGAGCAGGTCCACGTTGCCCGAACGGTCCTCGAGCTGCGCCGAAGCCCAGGGCTTGCCCTCGCGGTTCCGCTTGACCGTGACGCTGCTTAACATGCCGCACAGCGCCACCTCCGTCCCGAAGCTGAGCCCGTCGAGGGTCGTGCTGTCGTGGGTGGCCAGCTCGCGTATCTTGTCCTCGTAAGCGCTGAGGGGATGCCCGGTGACATAGAAGCCGAGCACTTCCTTTTCCCCGGCCAACTGCTCGCGGTCGGGCCAGGGCTCCACGTTCGGCAACTGCTCGGTCCCGCGGCCCTCCTCCGGCGGAGGCGGGGCAAACAGGCCGTGCTGGCCGCTTTCCCGGTCCCGCCACGCTTTCTGTCCGCATTCGATCGCCGCGTCAACGGCGGCGAAGAGCTGCGCCCGCGTGCCTTCGAGCGAATCCATTGCGCCGGCCTTGATCATGCTCTCGATGATGCGCTTATTGAGGCAGCGCAGGTCCACTTGCTCGCAAAACTGAAAGATGGAATGAAAGCTGCCCACCTCGGCCCGGGCGGCGCGAATGGCCGAGGCGGCGCTCTGCCCCAGATTGCGAATGGCTCCCAGGCCAAAGCGGATCGCCTCGCCGTCGGGCGTGAAATTCCAGTCGCTCGAGTTCACGCCCGGCGGCAGCACCTGGATTCCCATCTCCCGGCACTCGTTGATGTACTTCACCACCTTGGGGGTGTTGCCGGTCTCCGAGCTGAGCAGGGCCGACATGAACTCCACCGGGTAGTGCGCTTTCAGGTAGGCCGTCACATAAGCCAGGTAGGCGTAAGCGGCGGAGTGGGACTTGTTGAAGCCGTAGCCGGCGAACTGCTGCATCAGGTCGAAGATTTTCTCCACCTTCTTGCGCGGATAGCCTCGGCCGACGGCGCCGGCGATGAAGCGCTCGCGCTGCGCCGCCATCTCTTCCGCCTTCTTCTTGCCCATGGCGCGGCGCAGGATGTCGGCTTCGCCAAGGGAATAGCCGGCCAGGCGGTTCGAGATCTGCATCACCTGCTCCTGGTAAACGATGACGCCGTAGGTCTCGGCCAGTATCTCTTCGAGCTCCGGCAGATCGTAGGTCACCGGCCGGCGGCCGTGCTTCCGATCGATGAAATCGGCGATCATGCCGCCCTGGATGGGCCCGGGCCGGTAGAGGGCGTTGAGCGCGGTTAAGTCCTCCAGGCGCGTCGGCTGGTAGCGGCGCAGGATGTCGCGCATGCCCTCGCTTTCAAACTGGAACACGCCGCTGGTGAGGCCCCGGGAGAACAGGGCGTAAGTGTCGGGGTCATCGAGCGGCAAGTCCTCGAGCACGATCTTCGCGCCCCGGCTCGCCTCGATCAGCTTGCGGGCGTCATCCACCACGGTGAGCGTGGTCAGGCCGAGGAAATCCATCTTGAGA
>JACQDG010000450.1 GCA_016201185.1 Acidobacteriota bacterium
AGATCAATACGTACGCGTAGTCGCCATTCACCGACACGTTAATGGCGAATCCCGGGAGATCAGGAACCGCGCCCACTTCTCTGGGACGCGCCGCGTCCGAGATATCCAGGATCCGGAGCCCGGAGCTACCCGCCGCGACATACGCATGGTCACCGGCCACCGCCACCGCGCGGGCGTAATCCAGCGGCCAGTAAGCGCCCACCTCGGTTGGGCCGGAGTCGGCGGTCAAGCTGAATACATGCAAGCCCCGGGTGCTGTCGGCCACGTACGCCATGCTTCCGCTCACCGCTATGCTGCGGGCGCACCCTCCGGGCATCTCCGCGGCCTGCATCTCCACGGGACTCGCCGGATCGAGAGCGTCCACAACCCGCAGGCCTCCGAAGGCGTCGGCCACGTAAAGCTTCCCGCCGGACTTTCTGACTCCGAGAGCGAGCCCAGGCGTCTTGTACGCGCCCGTCTCAGCCGGATGGGCGGGGTCCAACGCGCTGACCACCTTGATCCCTTCCCAGCCGTCGGCGACGTAGGCGATTCGTCCCTCGACGGCCACGTCAAATGTATATCCGTTCGTATCGATGGAACCGATCTCGGCCGGGTGCGCCGGATCCGCGATATCCGCAATCAGCAAGCCGGCGCCGCCTGCCGCTATGTACGCGTAGCGTCCCTCCACCGCCACGTGAAAGGCGTAATTCATGACATAGGCAGCGCCCACTTCGACCGGCTGCGAGGGCTTGGAAACATCGAAGATCCGCAGGCCGTACGGGCCATCCGCGAGGTAGACCGTCTTGCCGACCACGGCGACGCCCTCTGCATAGCCGCGCGTGTCCCAGGCGCCCACTTCAGCCGGACGGGTCGGATCGGAGACATCCACCAGCCGCAGGCCGGCTCCGCCCGCGGCCACGTAAGCCACGGTCCCTTGGATCGCGATGTCTTCGACGAAGTGCGGAAAGGGCGGTGTGGCGCCTATCTCCCGGAGCTGGGCCGGGGCGGAAATATCCAGCACGACCATCCGCAAGCCGACCCCGACGTAGGCATAGGGATCCTGTACAACCACCGCCTGAGTGGGGCCGCCGATCTGGCCGATCGTCCGCCAGGCGACTTGCCCTTGTGCCACAACCGCCGCCGGCAAACACAGCCACAGGAGGCTGATCTCGCCGTAGAACCGCAGGCCTTGCATTGGGGCCTCGCCTTACGTATTTTAGCTCTTTGTCCTTGGCCTGAAACCTCTCCAGGGCGGATAGATCCTGCCTTGTCGCCATGTGTTTACCAATCGAGGTTTCTTCGGCGACCGAAGAACCATTGTCCCGAAACGGCGTTTTGGGACGACGTCAGGCGCCGTCCATAGCTGTCGCGAAATGCCAGGAATTTGACCGGTCCTTGTCGGGTTCTACATCAGGACCCGCGCCTCTCTAAACCCGGTCGAGGTTCTTATCGATCTCCGCGATGTTCCTGTTCACGCCGTCCTGGATGGGAGCAGCCGGCCCGAAGTTGGGGAAGAACTTGTAAAGATTGTCCGCCACATACTTGGCATACCCATTGGCCTGGGCGCCATCCGGGAGTTGATCGGTCGGCAACACTACAGCGTTGCTCGCGGGTAATCGGCGCAGGAGCCCATGTGCACATCTACCGGGCCCGCGTTACACGACCAACTAGTGCAAACCCGCCACAAAGGCACGCAATTCGCGCAGCACGTCCGCCTCGTTGGAAAGGAAGATATAGGGACTTGCTCCCGGCAATTCGATCACACGAGCGGCGGGCACGCCGCTCTGAAGGTCTCGCATGTGCCTCTTCCTGATGGCCAGATCGATGGCGTATTGCTGTTTCATTGCCGCGCGCTCTGCAGCGTCCTGAGGTTTATACCGCTGCATCTGATCCTCAAGGGAACGGGGAGAGGCAAAGAATGCCAGCACGGGCACGCGGATGCGCGCATAGTCCGGCTTCTGTACGCCCGCGAACATCGCGTCACGGACGTTCTTCGGAGGCATGTACCTACCCATGGTTCCGTCGGGATTGGAAACGAAGAGGTTGCGCAACTCGGACTCGGGAAACGCGACTCCATGTGTCCGCATTTGCCAATCACGGTATGCTTGAAACGATTTGTAGTCCGGCGGGGGTGGGTTACGCATCGCGGCCGGAAGTTTCTTGCTATCCACCTGCTCCACCCCATAGTCGGAAAAAACAAGGGTGGGGTCCTCCGCTGAATTCAGGTAGACAAGTCCAGCGATCCGCTCGGGATGCCCGGCGCCCAAAGTAGTTAGGTCCTGCCCGCCGAAGGAGTGGCCCACCAAAACCGGCGCGGTCAGTTTCAGCGAATCGAGAACCTGTAAAACATCGTCTGCCGAACGCTGCGCCGTGTAACCCGAGTCGGGGCGGCTGGACGCGCCGTATCCGCGCCGCGTGATGCCGTAAACGTGACAGGTTTCGGAGAGCTTTGCAGCGAAGTCATCGTACACATGAGCGGTAAGGTATCCGGCCAGCAGCACGACGGGCCGTCCGGTTCCGCCCCAATCGAGTACCTCCAGTCGGACGCCGTCTTCCACGGCTACGAACTGGACTTGGTGTTTGGACGGGTCGCGCCAGGAGACGGATTCCTGTGCGCACGCCACCAAGGAAGTCAGTACCAAAGCAGCCACTCGGGAGCCAAGAAGATCGCCCATCGCAACGTTACCTCCCCGGGTACCGCACGCCGCTTGGTCACCTCGCGCCCTAACCGGAAAATGGCCACCGTGAGCCGATTGCTAGACCCGGTCCAGGTTTTTGTAAATCTCCGAGATATTCGTGTTTACGCCATCTTGCAAGGGAGCAGCCGGGCCGAAGTTGGGGAAAAACTTGTAAAGGTTGTCCGCCACATACTCGGCATACCCATTGCCCTCGAGCGACTGGAGCGACTCGACGGTGACGGTTTTTTCGAGCTCCGCCACGGATCTGCCAGCCTTCTTGCCTTCGTCGACCCGCGCCGTCAGCTCTTCAATGTAATTGCGCATGCTGGTCATGCGCTGGCGGCCGTGGTGGACCGGGCCGTGGCCGGGCAGGATCTGGTCGAAGGCCAGGCCGGCCACTGAATCCATAGTCCGGGGCCAGGTCTTGGGATAGCCGTCGGCGATGTAAGGCAGAAACCCGTGAATCATGTCGCCGGTAGCGGCAACCTTCTTCTGCGGGCAGAAGACGACCACGTCGCCGGCCGTGTGCGCACGCCCGTGAAACTCCACGTGCAGGTCGTGCGCGCGGTCCTTGATGACGTGCGACCTGGTGAAAGCAATCGTCGGCAGCTCGAGCGAGAAGCTCTTCATCTCGGCCTGGTAAGCTTCCAGTTGCCGGATTTGCTCCTGGCAGAAGGCTTTTTCCGCAGCGGACGCGGCCTTGCTCATTCGGCTCTGTAAGGCGGCAATCTGCTTGGGCGCCTCGTCGAGCGAAGCTTGCAAGCGGGCTTTCGATTCCTTCTCCATCCACTGCCTGGTCGGCTCGCTGGCGACAAAGTCCACCTTGGCGCCGCCGGCTTTGTAGGCGGAGTTGCCCTGCATGTGGTCCCAGTGGAAGTGGGAGTTGACCACGTAGCGCACCGGCTTGGTGGTCACTTCCTTCTTGATCTGGGCGATGAGGGCGGCGGCCGCGGAGGGCTTGGAGTGGGTGTCCACCACCAGCACGTCCTCGGAGTTGACGAAGATGGCCGCGTTCGCGTTGATCAACGCCTGGGCGCGGGCCAGGGCGCAATAGACGCCGTCGGCGACCTTTTCGATGTCGAACAACGGCGAGCCCGCGGCGGGGGCCAGCGCGCGGGCCCAGGCAGCGCGGTGGACGCTCAGTTCAAGAATAGAGGCGCCGGCCAGCGCGCCGCCCAGCAGGTGAGCAAAGAAGTCCCGGCGCGTGGGCCGGTGATGGGCAGTGTGCCCTGAGAGGAAGTGGTTGTGCATCGCATTGCTCCTTCATTTGATTGCCAACATCGCGTCCAGCGGCCGGCCGGTGTGGCGTGCCTGAAAATTCCGGAAACCGGCGCGGGCCAGCAGCGCTTCGTACTCCGCCGCCGTGCGCTCCTTGCCTTCGGTAGCCACCAGCATGTTCAGCGATTGCAAGTTGGCGCTGAGCGGGCCGTCCTTGTTGGGGTAAAGGATTCTCTCGCAGATGAGCAGCCCTCCGCCCGCGGGCAAGCGCTGGTGAATTTTCTCCAAGAGAAAGTTGATCTTCGGCTCCGTCCAATCGTGCAGAATCCGGCCCAGGGCGAACAAATCCCCTTCCGGGAAAGGGCTGGAGAAAAAATCGCCTTCCTGCACGTGAATACGATCGCCCAACCCGGCCAACTCAATGTAGCGCCGCGCCACGGGCGCTACGGCCGGCAGGTCAAAGAGCGTGGCCCGCAGGGTGGGATATCGGAGGCAGGCCTCGATCGCGAGGTGGCCGGTGGCGCCGCCCAGGTCGCATAGGTGCGTGAAACGGGACAGGTCTATGGCCGCCACCACCGCAGGCGAGCTGAGCCGGCCCATGCAGTGCATGCCGGCCAGAAAATCCCGCTTGCTTTCCTCCTTGGAGAATACCTCGCCAAAGAACTGGCTCGACTTGCTGTGAAAGGTCTGCTCCCATCGGTTTGTGCCTTGGCGCACGGCGTCTTCCAGATGGCCCCAGAGCGGATAAAGAATGCGTTCGGAATAAAGGATGTAGCCGGCAAGCGTATCGGGTGAGGTCCGCACCAGATACCGGCTGGCCACGGGCAGGTTCCGGTAGCGGTCGCCGTCCTGCACAAGGAGGCCCAGGGCCACGCAGGCGTTGAGCAATTGCTCCACGGAGTCAGGGCTGCAGCCTTTCTCTTGGGCCAGAGCGGCGACGTCCTCCGGGGCTGTTTCAAGCCGGTCGAAAATCCCCAGCGAGACGGCGGCAAACATCGCCTTGGAGGCGCGGAAAGCGTCGATCAGTTCGAGGACGATCCTTGGCTCGACGGCGGCAGAAGAGGGTTCCCCAGGCATACTTTTCAGAAGCGGCAAAAAGAGACTATACACGATTTGCGTGGCCAGCAAGGAGTCGGACAGGGGCCCGCACCCGTTCAGAACGCATATCTTCAAGCCAGGAAAATGTTAGGACTACGTAGCTGCAGGCGGGCTACGGTCCTCCATGAGAATCCTAGTAGTAACTCTAGTTTTTTCAGTGGCTTAGCATTACTCAAATCTAAGATAAAAAAGCACTTGCTGGAGCGGGAGAAACATGTTAACATCTTGGCTGGTTTAGTTAGTTCTATGAGGTTGTAGGGAATCACCCACCGAAGAGTGGGCTTTTGAGGTAAGCGAATCGCTTTGGCACGTTTGGCAGCTCGGATCGAATCATGCTGATGACTTTGCTGATTTTGGTCGTTTCCTCGGCCTTGTTCCTCTACTGGTTCCGCTACACCGTTATCCTCATCCTGCGAACACGCCCCGCGCCTGACTACGCGCCGCAGGTGGCGGTAGCCAATCACTTGAGCTTCGTGGAAATCCGTCAGAAATTGCACGCACCTGTAGAAACAGAAAGCCTGGGGAGCTTCTGTAAAGCCTTACAGCAAGACTATCGGATGTTGAAGTACCTGCTGGGTCATGCGGCCACGGGGCAGGCCGGCCGCTACACGGTCGAGCAGCGGCTGCTGATGGCGAACTTCCGCGTCCTGGCGTTGTGCTGCGCCATGGTTCAGCGGTTCCAGCCGAATGCCGCCAAGACGGCCCTGCTCGAGATGTCGAGCATCCTGGAGTACTTCGCCAACGTGATGGGGAGCCGCGTGGCCGCCCTGGCGGGCGAAGCGGCCCGGGCTTGATCCCGCTTTCTCTCTCCTGTATCGTTATTAGGAACCCTCGATTGCTGTAACCAGTGGCCGATCATTCTCGTCGGCTAAAGAGAGACCGCCACCGCAGCGGCCTTTTGAGAGTGTCCTATGCTTCGTGTTTTTCCGTTGACATTAGCGCTGCTCGGCGCATCCGCGCTGGGGGGAGCCCCCCAAGCTCCAGTGGTGTCTCCGGCCAAGGCCACGTCGACTTCCGTTCCGGTTGAAGAGATCATCCAGCAATTCGCGGCCAAGGAGACGGATTTCGCCAAGGCCCGTGACAACTACACCTACCGCCAAACGGTCCGCGTGCTGGAGGTCGACGACGACGGCAACACCCGCGGGCGGTACGAGATGGTCTCCGACATCATCTTCACACCAGAAGGAAAGCGTATCGAGAGGGTGGTGCACGCGCCGGTGTCGACGCTGAAGCGTATCCTGCTGACGCCTGAGGACGAGCAGGACCTGCGCAACGTGCAGCCGTTTGTGCTGACCTCCAAGGACATCCCCAAGTACAACATCAGCTACCTGGGCCCGCAAAAGGTAGATGAGCTGGATACCTACGTGTTTGCCGTGAAGCCGAAGGCCTTGGAGCCCGGCCAGCGCTACTTTGAAGGGCAAATCTGGGTGGACCAGCGGGACCTGCAGATCGTAAAGACGGACGGCAAGGGGGTGGGCCGCAAGAAAAACCAGGACAACCAGTTCCCGCGCTTTGAAACCTA
>JACQDG010000451.1 GCA_016201185.1 Acidobacteriota bacterium
AATAGCCCCGAAAACAGGAGAGACCTTGCATGGCTACCTACAATCCAGTTCCGGTCCGACGCGGCTCCCTGGTGGGACCGCTGATCGTCGTTTTGCTGGGCGTGATCTTTCTGCTGAGCAACTTTCGCCCCGAGTTATCCCTTTGGAAGATCTTTGCCCGCTACTGGCCGTTCCTGCTTATTTTCTGGGGAGCGGGTCGCCTGCTTGAGTACTTCGTAGCGCGCGCGACCTCCCGTCCCATTGCCCGCACGCTCACCGGCGGCGAGGTCTTTCTGGTGATCCTCATCTGCCTGATCGGCAGCGGCTTGTTTGCGGCCGCACGCGGCGATTGGGGCCTGCCGCGCTGGAGCCACCGCAGCATCGAGGTCTTCGGCGCCAACTACGACTTCCCACTCGAAGCGGGCCGCGAGATACCCGCTAACGCCACTGTGGTGGTGAACAACCTCAACGGCAATGTGACCCTGACCGGCGCCGACACCCAGCAACTGAAGATCACCGGCCGCAAGTCGGTCAAGGCTTACAGTCAAACGGAAGCCGACAAGGCCGACAAAGCGACGCCGCTCGAGATCAGCGTGGAGGAGGGCCGCGTCTATGTCCGCACCAACCAGGACCGGGATTCCGGGCGACGGCGCATCTCGACGGACCTCGAGATCACGGTCCCAAGGACCGTTTCCGTAACTCTCGAAGGCCGCTACGGGGATTTCCAGGTGAACAACGTCGCCGGCCCTGTGGAGGTCAACAGCAACAATGCGGGGGTACGGTTGAGCGAGATCGCCAAGGACGTGCGGGTCAGCCTGCGGCGCAGCGACATCGTGCGCGCCACCCAGGTGAAGGGCAATGTCGATATCTCCGGGCGCGGCCGCGATATCGAGCTGGAGCAGGTAGCCGGCACGGTGACCATCAACGGCGACTTTTCCTGTAGCATCAAGATCCAGGACGTAGCCAAGCCTGTTCGCTATACCTCCAGCCAGACCGAGCTGAGCCTGGAAAAGCTGCCGGGGAAAATGGAAATGGACCTGGGCTCGCTCACGGCGACCAACGTGGTCGGACCGGTGAAGCTGACCGCCCGCTCCAAAGATGTCCGCATCGAGGACTTCACCAAAGAAATCGACATCACTTCCCGCCGCGGCGACATTGAACTGCGCGCCTCTAAGCTGCCCCTCGCCAACATTCATGCCGAGAGCCACAGTGGCGACATCCAACTCCAGGTGCCCGCCGGCGCGCGCTTCTCGCTCGAAGCCACCACCGCCAGCGGCGGGGTGAAGAACGAATACAGCGAATCGATTAAGGTCGTCAAGCAGGGCAAGTCCGCCGAAATGCGCGGGGAAGTTGCCGGCTCCGGCGCGGCCGCCCAGGTGCGGCTGGTCACCGACCGCGGCGCCATCACGATCAAGAAGTCCTGAGCATGGCCCCGGAGGGCCGAACTTCCTTCAGGTAATTGTGATTATATAGCCGGCCCGAGGGGCATCGGCAGGGGCGACCAGCTTTTCGCCGTTGGCCGAAACATAGTAGTCCAGGAGCTCAGAACCAGGGCCAAGAGGTCCGAGCGTTGCTTCGTAAGTTCGGCGGCCCAGGAGCCTGGCCGGCGTGCTCTGCCAATGATCCGAGCCGCGCCGGCGTGTGTGCAGCGACACACGGTCCACTTCGGCAGGGCCCGGCGCGATGATCAGCACCCGCACCTTCTCGCCCGGCGCCAGCATCGATGGACGCGTAGGAACAATCAGCCGCTGCGGAGCCTCCGTGTCCGGTTGCGTCACTTGCCCGAACAGTTTCTCCGTCTCCGGCGGCAATTCGCCTAAGTACTCTTTCATTGACAGGCGCAGCCGCACCAGGGCCAAGCGCACGAACTTGTCGTGCATCGAGGCCAGCGCCCCCTGGTCGTTCCGCGTGGCGACGATCCGCTGGAAGATAAGCATGGCGCGTCGCACTTCAGGGGCCAACCGCAGCCACAGCGGAATGCCGTCCTTTCTCACCTTCTCGCGCGCCTCATCTCCGCGGCCGCTCTTCTTCAATTCCCCGGCCGCCTCCAGCACGCCGTGTAGACGATGAGCCAGCGTCCAGGCTTCGGTATAAGGAACCAGGAACTCGACATGTCCGGCGAGATATTCCACCCGCTCCCTTTCTGCGACTGACTGCGTGGCATTGGCCAGCCGGCGCAGCTCCGTCGCCACCTGCTTTTGCGACTCAGCCACCGCCGACTCGGGTGCGTACTTGTTCCAGAACGCGAACGCTTCACCGTAATCGCCGGAAAACTCGTGAGTCTGGGCGTGGCCGTCCTTGAATTCTCCGGTGAAGGTGCAAAGCAGCTTGCGGTCCCGGTCGGCGTCAGCCAGCACATTCGCGAGCCGCGCCGCCCGCTCGCCGGCGGCCTGGGTTCGCGCGTAGGCGGGAAAATAATCAGCCGGCGAAGGCCGGTCCTCCCAACTGCAGCGCGCTTGAAAGCCGGCCGTGGGGTCCACAATCCGATGCCTCCAATGAATACCAAGCAGCCCTTGACAGCCGAAGGCGGCCGCGCGGTTCATGTCGCTTTCAAAACGGTGGACGTGGAATTGCGGCAGCCACATGGCCGGGTCATCCTCCAGCCAGGGAATGGGCCAGCGCTCGCGGCCCTCGAGTTTGCCGAACACCTCGTGCACGGGGTCCCATCCAAGGTTGTCGCTCAGGCAGGTGAAGATGATGTCCATTGGCAGGCGCTTGTGAAAGGATTCGAAATGCCGGGCCACGCCGCCCCAGCCCGAGACCACCAGGTGCTTCCCCGGCGCGTGGCGGCGGAGGAAATCGTGGGCCTGCAGAAACGGAGTTACCGAAAGCGGCGCACCCGACTTCTGGCTGGCCCAGTTCATGCCTTCGTCTTCCCACAGCCAGACATAATCAATGTCCGGATAGGCCGCGAGCAGTTGGCCGAGCCTCGCTTCCAGGAGATCGCGCGCCGTCACTGACTCGACATCGAAACGCGCGCCGGCCCCGGGGCCTGGGATCTGGGCGGGCTTCGCTTCGGGCGGCAGCGCCCGCCAGATCTCATCGGGGATTTGGTAAGGCTCGAAGCCGACCCCGGTGCGGATCCCCAGCCGCTGGGCGTAAGCAAAAGCATCCCGCCAGAGTTGCCGGGTCCGCTCCGCCTCCTCCCACGGATCACGCGCGCGCCGCATGGCGTCGGCGCCGAACACCTCCCCGTCGTAAAACTGCGCCGCGCCCATGGTGAAGCGGGAGGTCCTCTGCGGCAGGTAACCCCAGCGGTTCGTCGCAGTGGTGTCGAGGAACGCCAGGTGCCCCACGCCGGCAAATTCAAAAGAGAGATAAGACTCGGCCCATTGATTCGCCCCGCTGTAGACATGCACGCCGAAGGTGTTGAAGCGCATGCGCAGCATCGACTCGAAGTAGGCGCGGAAATCCTCTTCGTTGTAGACCGTGATGCAATTGAGGAAGTCCGGCCACGGCAACAGCCCGCGGACAGCAAATCGCGGCGTCCCATTCCAGGGACGGTTGGGCGGCGGCAAAACCAGCCCACGCGCCGGCTCGAGGGGATAGCTTTCGCCGTCGATGCCGAAAAAGGCGCCCTGGCGCTCAAGAAAGTCAAACACGGCGTAGAGCAGAGCCTGTTCCCCGGCGGCCGAAAGCGTCACTCCGCCCGGCTCGGCGGCAATGGAATATGCCTCGGGATTGCCGAATTTCTCAGGCTCGAGGCGCAAGCCTATCCACAGATCATCACTCCTCGCCTCCGCTTTGCTGCCCGCCAGGCGGGCCTCCGCGCCGAGCCGCAGGTGACCCAGGCCGCGCAGCAACTCGCGCTCTGCGAGCCGGCGGCGAACATTCGGTTCCCGTGCCGCTTCGATCAGAATCCGGCGCGGAGCCCGGCCCTGGAGCGACAGGGCGGCAACCGCGCCCAAGGCTGACCCTTGCAAAAACCGGCGACGAGGCAGATCCGTCGTACTCTCCATCACTCACCTCCAGCACCCAGTGGATCGGCTCTCCGATCCATCGGCCGACTCCAAGATAAGAGAGATGCCGCCGCAACACAAGCGCAAAAGGATCCCCCGGCAAAGCACTGCCTACCTCTCCTTGCCGATATAATGGAAGTGATGCCTCTCCTGTTGCTCCACTATCACGAAATGTGGCTGAAGGGCCGCAACCGCAGCTTTTTCCTGCATAAATTCGTCGCCTCCATTCATGAGCAACTGAGCGGCCTGGGACGGGTGAAGGTGGAGCTGGAAGACGGCCGCGTGCTGGTCCGACTGCAATCGGAGCAGGCTTTACCGGCGGCCGCGGAAAAGGCACAAAGAATCTTCGGCGTCGCCTACTACTCCGTTGCCGCCGAGGCGGAACGCGACCTGGCGACGGTGGAGCAGACGGCGTGGGAGCAGCTGGCCGGCCAATCCTTCCGCACCTTCGCCGTGCGCGTGCGTCGCGCCGACAAGACACTGCCCTTCCGTTCGCACGAGGCCGAGCAGCGGCTGGGGCGCACGATCCTGGACCGCGCCGCCCAGACCGGGCGCTCCATTTCCGTCGATCTCGAGAACCCTGACCTGACCTGTTACGTGGAGTTCACGAGCCGTCGCGCCCTCGTATATACCAAGAAGCTTCCCGGGCCCGGCGGCATGGCTTCCAACACGGCCGGCAAGCTGGTCTGCCTGCTTTCCGGAGGCTACGATTCGGCGGTGGCCGCCTACAAGATGATGAAGCGCGGGGCGCGTCTCATTTTTGTTCACTTTCACGGTGTGGCGGCCCGGCCGGGCGAGGCCAGCGAGCCCGTGGCGCGCGAGATCGTCCGCACCCTGGTCCCTTACCAGGGCTCGGCGCGGCTCTACCTGGTCCCGTTTTACGAATTGCAACGAGAAGTGGTGCTGGGCGCCCCGGAAGGCTTTCGTATCCTGATATACCGCCGGCTGATGCTGCGGATCGGCGCGGCCATCGCTCACAAGCATCGGGCCCTGGGCCTAGTGGTGGGGGACAGCCTCGGCCAGGTGGCTTCGCAGACTTTGCAGAATATGGCTGCGGTGGGCGCCGTCGCCCGACTGCCCCTTTACCGCCCGCTGGTGGGCGACGATAAGCAGGAAATCATCGATGTTGCACGCCGCATCGGCACGTACGAGATCTCGAGCGAGCGCTTCACCGATTGCTGCCCGGTTTTCCTGCCCCGCAGCCCGCGCCTGTTTGCGACGCCGGAGGAACTGGACCGTGCCGAAGCAGGCCTGGACATTCCCTCGATGGTCAGCCGGGGCGTGGCTAGCGCTCGCCGGGAGGTCTACAAATTTGTCGATGGCCGGGTGATCGAGGCCCAGAGCAAGGAGCCTGCCCACTCCGATGCCGGCCTATTGGTTTAGGATGCTGCGAGCGAGCCTGGTCCTTTGCGGTTCGTTACTGGGGGCGCTTTGCGCTCCGGCTGCCGAGCAGAAGAAGGGCCTCACCATCTTAAACGCCGCCTTGCTTGAAGCGGAAGACGGCTTCGCCGCGAGCCCCGACACCGTTTATCAGCCCGGCGAAACCATCTACCTCAGCTTCAACATTCAGGGCTACGCGGTGGACCGCAACAACCGCGTCAAGCTCGGCTACACGATCGACGCCCTGGATTTCAAAGGCATTCCCTTTGTCGAACAACAAGCAGGAAAAATCGATACGGAACTGTCGGCGCAGGACGCCCGCTGGTCGCCGCGCGTCCGTTTTTCAGCGACCCTCCCCGCTTTTTCCGATTCGGGAAAATACCGGCTTGTAATCGGGGTGACTGACGAGCTGGCCCGGACGCAGGTTTCCCAGGAGATTCCGTTTCAGGTCCGCGGGCGCAACGTCGAGCCCAGCCCCAAGCTTGTGGTTCGCAATTTTCGGTTCTCCCTTCAGGAGGACGGCGATCCGCTGGTGGTGGCGGCTTACCGGCGCGGCGATACCCTGTGGGCCTCCTTCGATATCACCGGGTACCAAACGGGAGAGAAAAACCTGGTCTGGGTGGAGTATGACCTGTCCGTGTTCGATGCCGATGGCAAGCTGCTCTACCAGCAACCGCAGCCGGCCGAGGACAAGGCGACCTCCTTCTACCCCCGCCGTTATGTCCACGCCGTTTTCAGCCTGAACCTGGAAAGCGGGATCCAGCCGGGCGAGTACACCATCGTGATCGTGGTCCGCGACCGGCTCGGCAACCAGACCCACGAGACCCGCCAGAAATTCAGCATCGAATGACGCCCCACCAGAACTACGACCGTGAGGGAGTGGTCTATCCCGCGGACATCGACGAATTATGTGAAATCCTGGGCCGCTGCGGAGCCGAGCGCAAGACCGTCGAGCTGGGAGGCCTCTTCACCAAGCGGGCCATGGGCGGAAAGGTAACGCCGGCCGACGTAGTGGCCTCCACCGCTCGCATCGACCGGGTGGCGGAATATGAGCCGAAAGATCTCACGATCGGCGTTGAGCCCGGCCTTAGTTATCAGGCTCTGGAAGACTTGCTCGCCGCCAATCGCCAGATGCTGCCGCTCGATCCTCCACTGGCGTCGGAGGCGACCATCGGGGGAGCGGTGGCGGCCAATTGCTGCGGGCCGCGCCGGCGGCTGTACGGCTCGGCCCGCGACCTGGTTATCGGCATGAGCTTCGTCACCTTGGAGGGCAAGCAGGTCCGCTCCGGCGGCATGGTGGTGAAGAACGTGGCCGGCCTGGATATGGCTAAGCTGCTGATCGGCTCGTTCGGCACGCTGGCCGCTATCGCCCGGATCAATTTCCGGCTCTATCCCCGGCCGGTCGAGGAAAAGACATTCTTGCTGGCCTTTGATTCGCTCGAAGCGGCGCTCTCGGCCCGCGACGCCGTCCTGCGCAGCGTGCTCCAGCCTCAGGCCGTGGATCTCGCCAACCCGGCGGCCGCCACCCGGCTCGGGGGCGGCCTTCCCGCCCGCTACCTGTTCCTGGTCGAGGCCGGCGGGATCGAGGCCGTGCTGGCGCGCTACGAGCGGGAGCTGAAGAACATCGCGCGTGACGCCGGCGCCGCCGAGTTCCTCGAGTTCGAGGAGGAGCGCGGCCGCCGGTTGTGGTCCGCCGTGCGCGACTTCCCCGCCCTGCGCACCGAGCGCGACTCCGACGCCGCTGTGCTGCGTATTTCCACTACCTTATCCCGCCTGGGCGAGTGCTTCGCTTTGGCCGGCTCGCTGCCCGCCCTGGCCCGCGCTGGTTCCGGGATTGCCTATGTGCGCTGCCCCTCGCCCTTTGCGGAACTCGTCCAGCGGGCCCGCGCTGCCGGGCTTTCGACCGTGGTAGAATCCTGCGCAGCCGCCGGGAAAGACAGCGTGGAACTGTGGGCCGATCCAGGGCCCGAGCTGGAGGTCATGTCCCGGATCAAGCAAGCTCTCGATCCGCATCACCTGCTCAACCATGGCCGCCTCTACAACCGTCTCTGAGCCCGCCGTCGACGACCGGCCGTCGCCAAAAGACCTGGACCGGTGCGTGCACTGCGGCCTGTGCCTGAACGCCTGCCCCACTTACCGCGAACTGGGCGTGGAGATGGACTCTCCGCGGGGCCGCATTTACCAGATGGTGCAGGTAGCCGCGGGGCGGTTAGAGCCGGGCGACTCCTACGTGGAACACATTGACCTGTGCCTCGGCTGCCGCGCCTGTGAAACGGCTTGCCCTTCCGGCGTCGAGTACGGCAAGCTGGTCGAGGCCGCCCGAGCCCACATCGAGCAGGTCTGCCCGCGCTCCTGGCCGGCCCGTTTGGTCCGCCGCTTCGTTTACGGCCGGCTGCTGGTTTCCCCGCGGCTGATAAAGATTGCCGGGAATCTCGTCTCTCTCTACCAGTGGAGCGGCCTGCAGCGGCTGGTGCGGGCGAGCCGCGTGTTAAACCTTTTTGGAAACCTGGGCCAGCTCGAAAGGCTCCTGCCTCCAGCCGAGAAGCCGTTCTTCTTCGGCCAGATCGGACGAACTTTCCCGCCGCGCAGCGAGCAGCGCTATCGCGTGGCAATGGTGGCGGGATGCCTGGCCAATGTTTCCTTTTCGCGGCTAAACGAAGCCACCGTCCGCGTGTTGCAAGAGAACGGCTGCGAGGTTGCCGTGCCGACGGGCCAGGGCTGTTGCGGGGCCCTGCACGTCCACGCCGGCCTGCGCGAGCAGGGGCGCGAGCTGGCCCGCCGCAACATCGAGGCGTTCGAGACGGGTGGCTACGCCGCCATTATCACTAACGCCGCCGGCTGCGGCTCAACCTTGAAGGAATATGGCGAGCTTCTGGAGCACGACCCCGCCTGGCGCGACCGCGCCCGGGCTTTCGCGTCCCGCGTGAGGGATGTGACGGAGTTCCTGGCGGAAATCGGGGTGAACCGGGAAATGGGGGCCTTAAATATCACGGCGACCTATCAGGATTCCTGCCACCTGGCCCACGGCCAGAGGATCCGGCTCCAGCCCCGCCAGCTTCTCGAGGCCGTCCCCGGGCTGAAGTTCAAGGAGCTGCCGCTTTCCGACCTCTGCTGCGGCTCGGCCGGCGTCTACAACGTCCAGCACACGGAGATGTCCCTGAGCATCCTCGAGAAGAAGATGCAGATGGCGGCCACGACCGGGGCCGACACCATCGTCACCGCCAACCCCGGCTGCATGCTGCAGCTCCGCGCCGGGGCCGCGCTCTACGGCCGCAACCAGCGCGTGATGCACGTGGTCGAAGTGCTGGACGAGGCTTACCGGAAGTTGTGAATCGTCGTTTCTGCGACCAAATCCAGGTACATCTTCGCCGCCCGTTCGAGCGTGTGATTTTCCGCGATGTGCTGTGCGGCCCGGCGGCCGATCTCCCGCCGCATCTCTTCGCTCCCCGCGAGCGCCCGCAAATACTCGGCCAGCATCTCCACCTCCGCCTCGCCAGGGTCGATCCGAATCACTGCCAGCTCGGGAAACGCCGCTGTTTCCTCGCCCGCCGTCACCAGGACCGGCTTGCCGATCCCCATCATCTTGATCCCGATCCCGGAGGTCTCCCCGGCTGAGGGATCGCGCAGGTTGACGACAATGTCCGTAATTTCTGCCAGCCGCCAAAACTCGTCCTCGCTTACGTGACCCGTTCGAATCACCCCGCACGCCGCAAGCAGAGGTGCTAGCGACCGCTCCAAATCTGCCGACACAAACTCGCCCACCAGCAGGAACCTTGCTCGCGGCACGGCCGGAAGCGCCTTCAGAATGGAGCGCATCCGCATCGAGTCGCGCAAGTAGCCAAATGTGCCGATGACAATTTCTTCAGCGCCTATCCCCAACCGCTCCCGAGTCCGCGGCGCCTCCCCCGGCAAAGCGCGGGAGATAAAATAGTGCGGTATTTCCGCCACCTGCTTCCCCGGAACAACAGCCTCGACGATCCGTCTGGCCCCCGGATTGTGCACTACCACGGCGCGGCTCCGGTCCACCACGCGGCGCAGCAGCGGATACTGAAAATATCGCCGGTCGGACGAGGAGCGCGAGCGGGACCGCCACAGCTCCCTCCCCAGGTCCCTCATCCACTCGCCGTAGTTGTAAACGAATTCCTCTATGTAAGCCCGCTCGTCGAGCGTCCCCAGCAGAAAATGATGCAGCACCGCGTCATGCAGGACGGCGACGCCCGGCTCAGCTAGGGCCGCCCGGTAAGCAGGGAGATGCAGGGGATTGTTGCCCAGATGGTAGAGGGCGTTATCGTATCCCGCGCGCGCCTCGGTCAGCACATCCACTTGTGCGTGGCGCCGCAGCTCGGCGAGCAGTCCCGCGGCGTAGTCGGCCACCCCGGTCGGGGCCGGCGGCAGGGGCGAGACAAACGCCAGCCTCATCGATCGCCCGTTTGAGGCGGCTTGCGCTTTCCGAAGATGGCCGTACCAACACGAATCATGGTCGCCCCTTCCTCGATGGCCACCTCGAAATCCCCGGTCATGCCCATCGACAGTTCGGAGAGGCCGTGAGCGGCTGCCAGCTCCTGCAGCCGGCGAAAGTAAGGCCGCGAATCTTCCGGCGTCTCCGGCCACGGTGGCATCACCATCAGCCCCCGAAGCTCCAGGTTCTCCATGCTCCGCACCGCCTCGATCAAGGCCGGCAGCTCTTGCTCGGACGCCCCGCTTTTGGCCTCCTCCGGGGAGAGCCTCACCTCGATGAGCACGCGGAGCCGCTTCCCCGCTTCGTTCAAGCGCCGCGCCAGCCGGACGCTGTCCACCGTTTGGATCACATCGAACAATTCGGCCGCGACTCGCGCTTTGTTGCTTTGCAGGTGGCCGATCATATGAAAGGTCGCGCCGGGCAGATTGCCCAGCTCCGCGCGCTTCGTCTGAAACTCCTGCACGTAGTTTTCGCCGAAGTGGCGCAGGCCGGCCTCGTAGGCCTCGCGAATGGCAGCCGCCGGCTTGATTTTCGAAACGCCGATCAGCGTGATCTCCTCCCGCCGCCGTCCCGCGCGCCGGGCTGCCTGCTCGATCCTTTCCTCGATCTTGGCCAGCGCGTCCGCAATCACAGGCTTATTCTATACTGGTCAGGTGTCTGAATACGCCGGCGCGTTTCTCACCTTCGAAGGCATAGACGGCAGCGGCAAGACAACACAACTGGAACTGCTGACAAATCGCCTCGAAGCGGCCGGCTACAGCGTGGTCCGCGCTCAGGAGCCGGGCGGTACCCGCGTGGGGCGTGAGATCCGCCGCATCCTGCTCGATGCCGCCTCCAGCGACCTGCGCGCCATGCCGGAACTGCTCCTCTACTTCGCCTCGCGCGCCCAAAACGTAGAAGAAGTGATCCTGCCGGCGCTAAGATCCGGCCGGGTTGTGGTGGCCGATCGCTTCACCGACGCTTCCGTCGCCTATCAGGGCTTCGGCCGCGGCCTGGGCTTTGAAACCGTTGCGGCGCTGGACCAAATCGTCCCCCGGGGGCTGAAGCCGGATCTGACGTTC
>JACQDG010000440.1 GCA_016201185.1 Acidobacteriota bacterium
ACCGATTGAAGACCCCGCCCATCAGCACGATCCGCTCGATCTTTTCCTTGATGCGGGGTTCGGTTTTGAGGGCCAGGGCCACGTTGGTCAGCGGGCCCACCGGAACCACGGTGAGCTTCTGCGGCGAGGCGAGCAGGGTCTCGATGATGAGATCGGCGGCGCGGCGCCGGGCCGCGGGCGGGACAACGTCCTCGGCGGTCAGCACCTCGAACTGCCGGGCGCGCATCTTCTCGACCGGGTCGAGCAAGGGCTCGGAGGCGCCGGTGGCCAGGGGAATGTCCCGGCGGCCGTAGAGTCCCAGCTCTTTCCAAGCCAGGCGCGTGCGGGTTTCCGTATCGTCGATCACCGTGGTCACAGCCCGCACGTCCAGTTCAGCCGATTGCAAGGCGAGGGCCAGGGCCAAGGCATCATCAATATCGTCGCCGATGTCGGTATCGAACAGAATCGGAACCCGCCGGCCGGCGGGCGAGCCGGAACATAGAGCGGCGGCCAGCAGCAGCAGCAGGATGCGGCGGGGCATTCTGGAATTGTACTCTTCTTTCAGCGCCGCAACTCTGCCGTTACCTTCACCACGCCCCCAGCAGGAATGTTGACCGTCCGGGTCCATCTGCGGAATCCCCGTGCCCGCACCTCAATCGTGTGCCGGCCAGGTAGCAGCGGAACATCGACGGGTGGAGAGCCAAACTGCTGGTTGTCTACATAGACGAGGGCCGAGCCAACCGAACAGTACAGGAACAACCGGGCGCTGGCCGGCGAAGCCGCGGCGACAGAAACTTCCGAAGGCGGAGCCAGGGATGGCGCGCCGGCGGCGACCGAAACTTCGGAGGGCCGCACCTGGGACGGTGCGCCGCGGCTCTCGGCAACCTTCGAGTACGGGACCGCGGAGGGGGTTCCGGCAGACGGACGCGCATTGGACGGCGTTCCCGGGGTCGGCGAATCGATGGTCGTGGGCTTGGGGCGCCGCTCGAGAATTCGTAGGGGCAACTGCTCGTCGCGAATCACGACGCGAATGGTATCCCCCTCGACCTCGGCTGGGAGCGTCTGTCCCGCCTGCAGGTCGCCGCAAAAGCTGTCCCGTACGGTCGCAGCGCAGGCGGCCAGGTACAGGGTCTCTTCGAGATCGCGAAACAAAACGACGCTATAGAAGTAACGCCGTCCGGCGCGGGGCTCTCTGGGGTTTGCAGCGGCGCAGGTGACGGCATACGGCGGTACGGCCGAGGCGGTCTGGCAGGAGCCCGCGATGTTTGCCAGCGGGTCGCCCGCGGTCCATCGGCTTGTATGGCGCTCGGCTAAGGTGGAGACGGCGGTGGCCAAAACCGGAGGCCGGGCGTCCTGCGCCAAGACGCCAACAACCGCAACGAGGGCGACCACGACCCTCATGACCATCATCCTAGCATTGGCCACCGAAGGACCGACGCCGGAGGGCCGGCGATCGTGCAGAATATAATTGGTGCGTAGCAAGACCAACGACAACGGACGGGTTCTGCCTTAGAGTTATGTGGCAACTGGAAGGCTGGCGGCTGGCTTTCGTGGCTTCGGTGATGGTGGCGGGAGCGGTTCTGCTGGGGTATGCCGACTGGCGGCGCCTCCTGCACGCCGCCCTGGATGATCGCTACGGGCAGTGGGCCCGGTTTTACGTCCAGGTGGGGCGCCTGCCGATCCTTCGGAAGCGCCTGATCTATAACTTCCGCTATTCGCTGGCCTTTTTTTTCTGTTACGGCTTGCATGACTTGCTCCGTTGGATCATCCTGCTGGGGTTTGATCTTTTCGTGTTGTTGGCCTTGCTTTCACCCTTCTGGCGGTACGTCTTCTTCGAGGACTGGAACCCGGTCCTGGCGGTCGGTGTGGCCCTGGCCGGGGTTTCCCTCTACCTGGGCCTGAAGCTCCGCTGGGGATTGGAGCTGTGCCGCGTGCACAGCTGGTCGGCTGGGACCGGGCGCTGCGAACGGTGCGGTGAGTTTCTGGTGCGGTCCGAGGAGCAAACGAAGCGGCAGAAAGCGGGCAGGGCCGCGGAGGTACAGAAGCGCGGCTGGTGGCGTAGATTCTGGGAAAGGCGCCTGGAGAAAGTGGCAAGGCAACTGGAGGCCGAACTCGCAACTGCAATCGCGAAGCCCGGGATGGAGGAAAGCCCGCGCCCGGCGGGCTAATTCCGGCTTCAGGTTATCGGTCCGCCGCCGGCCTGGCAGAGGCCGGCCGAGCGGTTGAAGCATTCCCCGAGATCGGACGCGCTCCGGGAGCCGGTCTGTGCGGTGAAGCGCGAAACGAGCTGCTTCACATGGGTCTGGCCGCAACTGGGGCACTCGACCTTCGCTTCCCGACGGTTCAGCACAAGCTCTTCAAAGACGTGGTTGCAGTTAGAACAGCGGTACTCGAAAATCGGCATAGTAGACCAAATGACAATTCTACAACAACCGGCAGGCACTGGAAAACCCGGCCTGTTGCTGCCTGCGAAGTGTGCTGTAATCAGAACGAGGGCCGGAATGGAGGATTACAGGAACTTCGAGGTGGCCTCCGAGGCGACCGAAGAGCGCTACAAGGTGGAATTCCGCTGGCTGCAAACGGCCATTTCGCTCCGCCACAGCGATACGGTGGACGTCAAGTTTCTGGTCAACGGGCAAGGGAAGATAGTGGCCCTGCCCCATGCGGCCCTGGAGGAAGTTTGCCGCAAGGCCTCGAAACCTTTAAAGGACGGGTTTTGCGCGCGGATTGCCGCCCGCCATCTGGAGGAGGCGCTACGCACCGATTGGGATGCCGAGATGGACCTGCTCACCCTGACGCCAGCGCGGGTCGCGGAGCTGGCGGAGCAGCAGTGGCGGGGCTCCGGCCGCGGTTAGGCTTCCGTTTCCTGCCCCTCTTCCGCTTCGGTGGCCAGTGGCTCCAGGTCCTCGGCCTCGAATACCTTTCGGCAATCAAGGCACTCTACATAGTCCACGTTGGCGTCGCGGGCAATGATCTTGGTGCGCGTATGCTCGCAATGCGGATCCATAGAATGGCTCGTTTGTGTTAATTGCCGATATTAAGAAGGGGCGCCGTATCCATGCTTGCGCGAGAAGAAGGGAGATTCCAGACTCGCCTTATTTTAGCCCGCCCAATTCGCTTGTCAAGCACCCCCAGGGACAAAAAGAGTGTCAATCCCGGGGCCGGAGGGGTCCGTGGAAGTGCAGGTGGAGGGTTACAGCGGCTATAAAGCCAACGAGCGCCCGCTGCGGTTCTGCCTGCGGGACCGCTGGTTTGAGGTGCGGGAACTGCAGGACCGCTGGTACGGCCCGGATTACACCTATTTTCGCGTGAGGGCCGACGACGGCATCATTTATATTCTCCGGCTGGACGAAACGACCCAGGAATGGTCTCTGGCCGGCTCCCGTGTGGAGTAGCCCGGCGTCAGCGTTCATCGCTGCGCCGGGGCCGCTGGTAGGGCGACTGCAGATACTTGTTGGCCTCATCCAGAGCGTTTTGGGTATTGTCCTTGGTGCGGACGGCCTGCTGGTATTCGTTCACCGCCCGCTCCCGCTGGCCGGTGATGTCGAAGACCTTGCCTAGGTTGATGTGGGACCACACTTCGGTCCACTTCGGCTCCTGGTCGCCGTTCAGCGACTCGCGGAACTCATTGGCGGCCGACTGGTAGTTGCTCTGTAGGAAGAAAACCTCGGCGATGCGATAGTGAGCCAGGGAGCTGTTGTGGTTGACGTCCAGCGCCCGCTGGTAGGCCTGGAGGGCCTCGTTGTAAAAGCCCTGCTCGGCCAACTGCTCGCCTTTCTTGATGGCCACCGCCACCCGGATGTTGTCGTCCAGCCGCAGCACCTTGTGGTCGGGGTCGAGGATGACCTTCTTCGGCTTGCCGAAAGTATCGACCGAGAATTCCGAAGCCGTGCCTTGCACCTCGATGGTCTTCCTTTCCGGCTCGCCTTCGGTCTCGATGAGCATCTCGACCGGCATGCGGAAGGTGTCCTTATCCTGACTCACTTTGCCCATCACGCGAAAGCCCTTGCCCTGGCCCAGGCGGAAGATGGTGTACTCCAGCTTGAATTCAGAGGCCCCGGTGGATTCCACCCACTCCAGGAAGAAATACTGCAGGTTTTGCTTGCTTACATCGGAAACAATTTTTTCAAAGTCGGCAGTCGTGGCTGAGTTCCAGGCAAACTTCTGGGCAAACTGCTTCATGGCGGCGAAGAAGGCTTCGTCGCCCACCACGGAGCGGAGCATGTGCAACACAAGGGCGCCCTTGTTCGAAGCCACGGCCAGAAGCTCGGGAGAATAGTCGGGCAGGGTATCCGACTCGATGATGCGAATATCGTCGTGGGTCAGGGCCTCAATGCCTGCTTCGTTCACCTCGGCTTCGAAAGCAGCGCGGCCCACGGCATGCTCCGTGTACAACATCCGGGAATAGTTCGCAAAGCCGTTGTCCAGCCAGAGATGGCGGCGGGAAGCGGGAGAAACCAGCACGCGCCACCACTGGTGGGCGATTTCCTGGGCCAGCAGCCGCGCGTTCACTTTCTTGCCGATGCCGCGCGGGCTCAGGAACACAATGCCCGGCGCCGCGTACCCGTTGGGGGCGTGTTCTTCTGTTTCCACTATCGTCAGGTTGGCCGAGGGCGGCAGGTCGAACTGCGAACTGAAGAAGCTGACGATCTTGCCGGCGTCGTCGCCGTAAGCGTTGGCCTGCTCCTTCTCGGGCCCGCGGAAATAGAGGGTGGTCGTGGCGCCCTCGCTCGTCACCCGGTCGGGCTTCGTGCTTACCACCGCGATGCTGCCGGGAAACGACGGCCGATCGTAGCGGAAGCTGTCGACCACCTTGCCGTCGGCTGTGGGCTTGCTGGTCTCAATTCCGCTGGCCACCGCATCCAAACCGGCCGGCATCGTGATGTTCAACTCCATCGAGAAACGGTCGGCGGTATAGCCGCTGACAGGAAACCAGCGGGCCGGGTAAAGCAAAAAGGCACGGTCGGGGCCGATCCAGCCGAAGTTGACGCCTTCCACCGGGGAGTTCTCCAGACCGGCCAGCCGGCCGTCGTAGGCGAAGGTCACCGTCACCGGCTTACCTTTAGGCAGGGTGGCGGGGAAATTGAGCCGGACATCGAGTTCCTGGGCCCGGGAGGCGGGGACCTCTTCTTCTTTGCCGCCGGCCTCCATCGACACCCGGCTGATGGCCAGTCCGTTATTCAGCTCGAAGACGGCGGCCGTGATGTCTTCCAGGGGCACAAAGCGCACCTGGGCCTGGGCGGAAAGCGACTGCGTGCGCGGGTGGATTTCGGCGTCGATCCGGTAGTGCTCCACGTCGATCCGAGGGCGCCGGTCCTGCGCGGACTCCACCCCCAGCAGCACCAGGCCGAAAATCGTCAACCACCTGCGAAGCATCCCCATCTCCTCGCTTCCTTTAGGCCCGGGTCTTGGCGTCCCGGGCCTCCTTCCGGACCTCGGCTATTTTTGCCCCGCCGAGCCCGAGCAGTTCCTCGACCACATCGGCCGCCCGCGCCAGGGCCTGCTTCCCGCCGGACAGCTTCCCAGCCACTTCCGCCAGATCCTGCCGCATCTGGTTGATTCGGGCGGGCTCTTCCAGCAGTCGGCGGGCCTGGCCGGCCAGGTTCTGAGCTGTGAAATCCGACTGAATCAACTCCGGCACGATTTTGCGTTCGGCCAGAAGGTTCACCATGCTGTAATAGGGCGTACGAACGAACCACTTTCCCAGAAGCCAGGTGGCGGGCTGCACGCGGTAAAAAATCACCATCGGAGCGCCTAGCAGCGCTGCTTCCACCGTGGCGGTCCCGCTGGCTACCAGCGCCAAGTCGGCGTGGGTCAGCAATTCACAAGTTTCGCCCTCTACTATTTTGATCCCCGAGCCGGCGATCCGTGGCGCAAGAAAAGGCTGGCCCGTCGTGGGAGAAGCGGCCAGGACAAAGTTCATGGCCCGCCAGGCATTTAACTGCTTTACCGCCTCCAGCAGGATCGGCAGGTGCCTGGCGGCCTCGCCGCGACGGCTTCCAGGGAGGACCGCAATTAAGGGACGCTCGGCGGCCAGCCGGTGTTTCCGAAAAAATTCGGCTCGCCCGAGAGAAGGGGCCAGGCGCCCGGCCAGCGGGTGGCCGATATATGTCGCCGCCACCCCGTGGCGGCGGAAGAAAGCCTCCTCGAAGGGAAAAATGCAAAGTAATCGAGTGACAACGCGCCGCACAAGCCGGATTCGCCAGCCGCGCCAGGCCCAGACTTGCGGGGCCACCAGGTAAACAATCGGGATTCCGAGCCGGTGCAGTTTCTTGGCCAGCCGCAGGTGAAAATCGGGCGAATCGGTCAATACGGCTAGCTGTGGCCGCTCCGCTTCCGCGGCCGCGCAAAGCTTCCGGAATTCCCCGTAGATGCGCGGGACATGCCCCAGCACCTCCACCAGCCCCACCACCGCCAGCCGCTCGGCCTCCACCACCGGGCGGACGCCGGCGGCACGCAGCTTGGCGCCCGCGCAGCCGAAGAATTCCATCCCCGCCCAGCGCTGCTGCAGTGTTTCCACCAGCCAGGCGGCGTACTGGTCCCCGGAAGCTTCCCCGGCCGAGACAAGCAGCTTCATTCCACCTCAGTATACGTAAAGGAGACAGAAGACAGGAGTCAGAAGTCTGAACTGTCCTTGTGCTACGATGGCTGTGGATCATGTCGAGTTCCCTGTCTCTCACTTCTCGTCTGACGGTGGAGGTGTTTGCCGAACAGTTCCAGCGGGAGATGGTCCCGCTCAATAAGTGGTTTTCCTATTTTCCGGCGCTGCCGCTCGAGGACAGCCAGATCCAGCAGCTCGTGCAGGAGCCGGCTGCGGCGTTGCCCCCCTCTTTGAACGATGTCCTGCCGCCAGTGCGGGTGGTGCTGGCGCCCTACCTGGAGCGGTCCAACAACAAGAGCGGCGATGTGGTGACGTTTGACAAGCCCGCCGAGAACCGCCACGTATCCGCCTCCAGCTTCGAGCAGGGCAGCGAGCTGTACTTCTTCCTGGCCGTGAAGGACGTAGAAGTGGCCGATTGCCACTACTCCCTCTACAATGGCCTGGCGTCTCTTCTTTACTACCGCATGAAGGACAGCCAGCGGGAGCGTTTCAACCGCCGGTTGCGTGAGGAGCTGGCGAACGAAGTCCACGGCGAGGTGGAGGAAAAAAGCTGGCGCCTGAAACAGCAACTGCTGCGCCGCCAGACCAACCTGCTGCGCGACACCAAGCTGCAGCGCGAATACATCCGCCAGGCTTTCGAGGACACCGCTACCCTGTACTTGCACGGCCTGTGCTGTGACATCGACGTGGAAACCGGCCCCCGCCAGTTGCCCACCCGCTACCTGCGCAAGCGCCTGGAGCTGCTGCGCGAGCTGTTTCCCCCGCCGGAAGGCTTCGCGGTGTTTCCGGAGGAGCTGGGGCGGAGGGAATAGCGGTTCCGCTTCGGCTAAGTACTCTGGTTCGGAATTACGGTGACGTATTCTACCAGGAGATCAGGCGGCGCGGGCGAGCAGTCTGCGATTGAGCTTCGCCATAAGGGCGGCGAGGTGCTTGCGGGTGAAGGTCCACTGAAACGGCGTGGCGATCTGCG
>JACQDG010000432.1 GCA_016201185.1 Acidobacteriota bacterium
GGATGGCTGGGTTAGCCGGGTTTTTGAACTGCTGCGGCATGAATGCATTGGGCGTGCGGGCCACGATCTGTTCGGCCACGCGCACCGCTTCGCTCATCCCGCCCGGGCCCGGCGTCAGCACCAGTTGCGCACCGAGGGCTTTCAGAATGTCGCGACGCTTCACGCTCATCGTCTCCGGCATGGTCAACACGAGCTTATAGCCCTTCGCTGCGCACACGAATGCCAGGGAAATTCCCGTATTGCCACTGGTCGGCTCGACTAGGATCGTGTCCGATTGGATCTTCCCGTCCCGTTCGGCCGCTTCGATCATGGATACCCCGATGCGGTCCTTCACGCTGCCCAGGGGATTGAACATCTCCAACTTCGCCACGACCGTCGCGTCGATCCCCGCCGCCACACGATTGAGACGCACCAACGGGGTGTTCCCGATCAGTTTCGTGATATCACTCGCGATCTTCATATCCGCCCCTTCTATAGGTCACCGAACGTTATTGGGCCCGGCGTTCTCCTGAGTTGTAAAAAGTCGATGCACTGGGTCCAGAGTGAAAGCGTAGGCTTGAGCCCAGGACCGTGAGCCTCTCCTCGTGCGTTGCGTCTTCCATGGCCGTTACCTGATGGTAGCTGAATCAATCCCGCCTAGTCACCGAGGGTTAGGAATTGGCCCGGAATGGCCGACCCAGCTCCGAATTCTACGGCGCTCTTCAGAGATAGCCGAGGCCCATTCCCCGCCTGCCCCGAAAAATTCCCCCAGTGCCTCCAACCATTTGCCAGCCTCTCCCACCCCATCCGCCTGGTCGACCACTCCACCCCGCATTACCATAAAAGAAGAAGGGCCCGCGCAGGCAAAAAGTGAGGCTGACCCGGATTCCGGCCGCCCGTTAACCATTCCAATGCGATTGCCAGCCGCCGGCATTTTGAAAGCCAGCCCCTTGGTCGGCTCAGGCCGCGGCGGCCTGGAGGTGGCCTTCTCTACGGTTTTAGGCGACGCAGAGATAGCCATCGCAAGGCCTGGTTACTCGACAGCGACGGTCTGGGTGGTTGGCCAGTTCCGATATGCCGACTAGCCGGCCAGTTGCATCATGCAACTTCCCAGAATCGGCGTTAAACCGCCCTCAGAAGGTGTATAATAGGCCAATCACTTTAGCTTCAATGCTCGGAGGAAGCGATGAGCCCTCCTCGGTTGGCCCCTCAAGAAAAGAAGAAATCCGATTCGCGGTATTATCTGGACAACCGTTCCCGCGTGGCGGTGATCGGTGGCGGCCCCGCAGGCTCGTTTTTCAGCTATTTTTTCCTGGAAATGGCAGAGCGAGCGGGCCTCGAGGCGCACGCGGACATCTACGAGGCCAAGGACTTCTCCCGGCCAGGGCCTGCGGGCTGCAACATGTGTGGCGGCATCGTCTCGGAATCGCTGGTGCAGCTCCTCGCCACAGAAGGAATCAACCTGCCCCCCGGGGTTGTTCAACGGGGGATTGATTCTTACGCGCTGCACATGGACGTCGGCTCGGTCCGCATCGATCCCCCCGGGCACGAGAAAAGGATCGCAGCGGTTCATCGCGGCGCCGGCCCGCGCAGTCTGCTGGCAAAGCGTTGGGACAGCTTCGATGGTCATCTGCTCGAGCTGGCGGTGAAGAAAGGCGCGAAGGTCATCCGGGAGCGGGTGGACGGCGTCGCCTGGGCGAACAGCAAGCCTCGCCTCCTCACGAAAGGGATTCCATCGGAGGAATACGATCTGCTCGTGGTGGCCTCGGGAGTCAATGCCGGTGCGTTGAGGTTGTTGGAATCGATCGGCCTTGGATACACGCCGCCCAAAATCACTAAGACCTTCATTTGCGAATTCCTGCTGGGCACGGAGGCGATCGAGACCCACCTGGGCAGCTCGATGCACGTATTCCTCCTCAATCTGCCCCGTCTGGAATTCGGGGCTGTGATCCCCAAGGGAGAATACGTGACCCTGGTCCTCCTCGGCCGGGACGTGGATAAAGAGCTGGTGGAGTCCTTTCTCAACGCTCCCGAGGTAAAACAGTGTTTTCCCCCGGACTGGCGCATTCCCGCCGATTACTGCCGGTGCTTCCCCTCGATCAATATCCGGGGAGCGCCACGGCCTTTTGCCGACCGGGTCGTGTTCATTGGTGACAGCGGCGAGAACCGGCTGTACAAGGATGGCATCGGCGGCTCCTATCGCACGGCCAAGGCAGCCGCCAAGACGGCGGTCTTCGAAGGTGTATCGGCGGAGGCCTTCCGCCGGCATTACTTCCCCGTTTGCCGGGCGCTGGCGATCGATAACGCCATCGGCAAAGTGATTTTCGCCGTCACGCGGTTGATCCAGGGCCTGCGTTTCACCCGTCGCGGCATTCTGCGGATGGTTGCCAGGGAGCAGCAGGCCGGCCGCCGGCCGCGGATGAGCGGCGTCTTGTGGGACACGTTCACGGGCAGCGCCCCGTATCGGGACGTTTTCCGGCGCACGCTTCATCCCCTTTTTCTGGGCCGTTTCCTTTACGAAATCGCCGCGGGATTGTTTTCTGCCGGCCCCGACGGCGGGTACAAGGAGGGCAAAGTGAGCTCGGGCGAATTGGGAAAGAAATACCAGGAAGGCGAGATCGTTGTCCGGCAGGGCGAAGTGGGCGATTGCATGTACGTGATCCAGTCGGGGAAGGTGGAGGTGGTTCTGGAGAGCGAGGGGAAGGAGATCTGCCTCGCGGAACTAGGCGAAGGCGACTTTTTTGGAGAGATGGCGCTTTTCGAGAAAGATGTCCGCTCTGCCACCGTTCGTCCTTTGGGCGAAGCGCGCATACTCACCGTGGACAAAAAGATGTTCCTGCGGAAAATCCACGAGGACCCTTCACTGGCTTATCGGATCATGCAGAAGATGTCGCGGCGCATCCGGAAATTGAACAGTGAGCTGATGAGGACTGTAAGCGCCTCGCTGGAGGAAAAGACCCGGGATGTGTTGCCTGTGAAAGAGGAGGTGCGTTCAGCCACCGGCTAAGCGGCATCATGCGCTCGCTTGAGCGCAGGCGTGGTGGAGTCCGCGTTCAGGGCTTGCCGCAGTTTCTCCAGAAGCGTGGAAAGAGAAGCTTTACCGGCGGCGTAAACCGGGGCGGGCCCTTCGTAACCTTTTAGCTGCAGGGTGCGCATCTCAAAGAGCTGGCCCACCTCCACATTTTCGGCGAGGAACTGAAAGGTTTTCTGCCCCAGCGCCAGGTCGCAGCCGATTTCCCTCGTCGCCGCTTCGAGCCGGAAGCACAGGTTCACCGCATCGCTCAAAGCTGTGTAGTCGGACGACGCCTCGCTGCCCATGTTGCCCAGGCAAGCGAAGCCGGTGTTGATTCCGGCGCCGATGCGAATGGGCTCTTCGAGGCCGAATGACGACTGCAAGCCCGCCGCGAGTTCAAACTCTTTCTCGAGCGCCGCAAAAACGGGCCGCGCCTCCTGCAAGCTCGGCGTGTCCTTCTGATGCAGCCAGATGGCCATGATGGCGTCGCCGATATATTTCTGCTCCCAGGCTCCTAGCCCCGCAAGAATCTCCCCGGACTGCCGCATGAAGAAACTAATAACCTTCGAAAGCCTGTCTTCTCCGAGGCGGCGGGAAAGGCCGGTGAAATCGCGAATATCGGCCACCAGCACGGTGATCAGCCGCTGCGAGAAAGCCACCACCGTTTCGCCTCGCGCCCTTTTCTCGGCCGGTCGAGCGCCGGCCAGGCCGTGGAACAGTAATTCGTGGCCGCCGATCGTGATCCGGTCGCCCGGGTGCAGAATCAACGGGACGCTTACGCGCCGCTGGTTCACAAGAGTGCCGTTGCGGCTGCCCAGATCGGTGAGGTAAAACTCGCCGCTCGGGGTCGACTGCACCATGGCGTGGCTGCGTGACACTTGGTCGTCATCCAGAACGATGGTATTTCGGGCGCCCCGGCCGATGTGGCAGACAACACCAGGAGCGAGCGGGATTCTCCTGCACTGTGCGTCAATGACGGCTTCGAGGAAAGCCTCGGATGGGGCCCCTGCCTTCTTGCCGTTCATGGCCGAACCTCCCTTCGCGCCACCAAGAATCGGCCGGTGAGGCTCGCCTCTCATCTGGTGGTGCGAGCCGATGGTCGAGTCCTTGCTCTTATTCTATTCCTCCTAAAGGCAAAAAGGCAGTGAGCGAGAGTTGCCTGCGACCGACCTTGAAAGACACCGGCGAAGGCGTTTCGGTTGGGTTGTGCGCAAGCTGCCGCTAAGCGCGGCGTGTTCGCTCGGACCGAATTCTGGTCCACAAACGGGGTTGTGGGAAGTTTGAAGAGCGCACTTGTTCGTATCACCCCCTTCCGCAACCCGACCCAGCTCCGAATTCTATGGCGCGCTTCAGAGATACCCGAGGCACATTCCCCGCCCGCCCCGAAAAATTCCTTAAATGCCTCCAGCCACTTGCCGCGCTCCGCCGCCCCCAAACAAACCCCAACGCCATGGCC
>JACQDG010000008.1 GCA_016201185.1 Acidobacteriota bacterium
CCATGGGCGTTCCCCTGCGGCCGCATCAGCGCCGCCCCCATGGACCGCAGGCAGTTCCTGTGGGCATACGGGGGCGGGCTGGGCGGAATCGCCCTGGCGCACATGCTGGGCAGCGCCGGTCTGTTCGCGCAGACAACCGCGCCGCAACCGCGTCCGGATCTCAACGGGGGCCTGCACCATCGCGCCCGGGCCCGGCGTGTGGTGCAACTCTTTATGTCGGGCGCGGCGAGCCAGTGCGACACGTTTGATTACAAGCCGGAGCTCGTCAAGCGCAGCGGGCAGAAGTTCGATCCGGGCGAAAAGGTGGAACTGTTCCAATCCGATCCCGGAGCGGTGATGCAGAGCCCCTGGGAGTGGAAACAACACGGGCAGTGCGGCAAGTGGGTGAGCAGCCTGCTGCCGCACCTCGCTAATTGCGTGGACGATATCGCGTTTCTTCCCTCCATGATCTCGAAGTCCAACGTCCACGGCCCGGCCACGTTCATGCAGAACACGGGATTTGTGCTGCCGGGCTTTCCCTGCATGGGGGCCTGGGTTTCTTACGCACTCGGCGGCATGAATGAAAATCTGCCGACCTTTGTCGTGCTGCCGGACTCTCGCGGATTCGCCCCCAACGGCCCCGGGAATTGGACCTCTGGTTTCCTGCCGGCGGCCCACCAGGGCACGCTGATTCGGGCTGGCAGCCCCAATCCGATTTACGATCTTTTTCCGCCGGAGACGGCCCGCTTCATCACCGCCGAAAGCGAAGCCGCGGGTCTGAGCCTCTTGAAAGAGCTGAACCAGGAGCATGCCGCCGGCCGGCCAGGCGATTCGCGGCTCGAGGCAAGAATCGCTTCCTACGAGCTGGCGGCGAAGTTGCAACTTAGCGCTCCCGATGTGCTCGATATCTCCCGCGAGTCGGCGGCCACCAGGAAACTCTACGGAGTGGATGAAGCGATCACTGCGGATTTCGGCCGCAACTGCCTCGTCGCCCGACGCCTTCTGGAACGTGGCGTGCGTTTCGTGCAGGTCTGGAGCGGGGCCGACAACGGCTTCCCGCGCCGCAACTGGGACAGCCACGAGGACGTGGCCAAAGACCACGGCGAGATGGGCGCCAGCATGGACCGGCCTGCCGCCGCACTGATTAAAGATTTGAAGGCCCGCGGCCTGCTCGAAGACACGATCGTGTACTGGACCACCGAATTCGGCCGAATGCCATGCAGTCAAGGCAGCAAAGGCCGCGACCATAACCCTTTCACTTTCACGTCCTGGCTGGCGGGCGGGGGAATCAAGGGGGGCGTGACCTACGGCTCCAGCGACGAGTGGTCATACAAGGCCACGGAAAATCCCATATATTGCTACGACGTCCACGCCGCCGTTCTGCACCTGCTGGGGATCGATCATCAAAGGCTGACGTTCCGCCATAACGGGATCGATCGCCGCCTCACCGACGTTCACGGGCATGTGATCCATGAGATCATCGGCTGACTGGCTCTTCCAGTCTTTTCCCGAACAGACACAATAGGAACGCACCCGACAAGCCGAGCGCGGTGAGCGTGGCGCCCAGATACACCGACTTAGGGCGATAATGCATCTCGATTTGATGCCTGCCGGAGTCTACGGCCACTCCACGCAAGAAGCCATAGACCTCGTAGATGGGCGCCAGCCGCCCATCAATGGAAGCTTGCCAGCCAGGGAAAAAAGTGTCTCCAACGGCGGCCATGCCCCTGCATCGCATGTCTACCTCGATGCGCAGGTAGTTTGTTGTCCTGTCCACCAGCCGGACATCATCGCTCCCGTCGCAGGACTCCAGGTTCGGCGGGGTCCCCACCAGGAATGTCTGCCGGTGGAAGTCCAGGCTGGAGTCATCCAGTTTCACCAGCCCCTCTTCCGGATTGCGGACACCCATGATTTCGTGTACCGTCCAAACTCGGGGAAATACGCCGGGGTTCTCGAAAACTTTCAGCCCGCTCTTCCCTTGATACACTTCCCTCTGGTCGTTCCTGTTGGGCTTGCGACCCACGTAGAACTTGACCCCCAGCAGTTTCCGGGCTGAGTCGGCGTAGCTGGCGCGGAGTACGTTCGTGGTCACGCCGGCGTACCCGTTGATTTGTTCCACTCCCTGCCAGTCTCCAAAGTTGAACGTGATCTCCTGGCCGTCGATTTCCGCTCGCGCCGGCTCCTTCTTCTGTTTCAGGAATTGGGCGATGTCCATGTTGTCGAACATCTTTGGCAAGAGGTACCCCTGCTCCCGGTGGCGATAGTTCCATCCAGTCATATGTCCCAACTCGAACAGCAGGAGCAATACTGCCAGGGAAGTGGCGGCGCGCGATGAAATGCGCGCGCGCCTCCAGGCGTCCAGTAAGACGGCAAGCAAAAGCCAAGTGAAGGCGGCGAGAGCCAGCCGATCGTACTCCCCTCCGGTCGCGGGGCGTACGCTCAGGAACGCGAGGACCAGCGCAAAACCGAGTCCACTGAATCCGGCAACTGCCCAGATGAGCCGGCGAGAAAAGTCATTCGCTTGCACAGGGTTCTTGCGGTACGCATCGAGTCCATAAGCTGCCAGCACGGCAACACCAAGGTGGAAGAAGAGAATCGCCATGGCCGGAGTACGTGCTTTTTCAAGTCGTGGGACGATGGCGTAGAGCACCCCATGAAACACAGACGAAGAACCGAGGGCAAAGAGGAGACCGCCCAGCGCAACCGCGAAGAACACGCGAACAGTCTTCTCTCGCCACATAATTGAGACGCCGATTAGCGCGAGACTGACGACCACCAGCCCAATGAACGGATTCGTGTCGCGATATATGTTGGGAATGACGATCCCCAGGAGAGAGATCGGCTCCAGCGAGTACCTGTCGTGAACAATGTAGGGGACCGGCTGGTTCCACGAAACGGGATTTTGCAATCCTATCCAGCGGAGTGAAAGGTTCCAATATTCACTGGCCGGAAACGTCTGTAAGGCGCCGACCAGAGCAAAAAAAACCGCAAAGAGAACAGACAGTTGCGCCAAACGCAGCCTGGGAAGCGGGGCCGCGTAGAGGTAGTACAGCCACAATCCTGCCATGGCAAGCGCTGTGAACATCGGGATCTGGTGATGACCGCTCAGAAAAGCCATGCCCAGGAAGGTCCCTGACAGGGCCGTGCTGGCCAAAGGGCGGTGTCCCCGCATGGCGCGGAGAAAAAAAAGCAGGATCAGGGGGGCCCATACGGCCCCATTCAACATCTGCGGCCAATCGGTCGTCCCCATGTAGCCGCCCAGCCCGAAGGCTGCGCCGGCGAGCAGGGAAGCCGTCCGACTACGCTTCAGGTCGCGGCACAACCAGTAGCAAAACAGCGCTCCCATGTAATGAATCATCACAAAATACCAGTGCATTGAGGACCTGCGGATAAAACCGTCGCGCAGCGGCAGGAGAAACAGAATCCAGTTGAACGGATAGGCAGCGCCCGGCTGGGCCTGGCCGATCAGCGACTGCCCTCCCCAGTGATAAGGATCCCAGAGCGGAAAGCGGCCCTGATGCCATTCGGCGGCCTGGAACTGATACCAAGGCAGGATCTGGTTGACGGTATCAGGCTGATCCATCCAGGTGTACTGATGCGGGAGGATCAGCTTCCAGAAAACACCAAGTGTGATCAGAAGCAAGACTAGCGGCCCGGCGAAACCCGACAAAGAGAGCCGCTGATTCTTCTCGATTGTCTGCATACGTTAAGACCGATTAGAACATGGCTGAAACACTCGCCTCTCCACATTTACATTTACTCCACGTCATTGTACGCAACACGGCCCGTGGTATCATCTTCCCCTAGTTAACCATGAGCGAGAGAGCCACGCTGGTCCGCGGCCTCGGCCTTACCGCCGCCGCATCCGCCAACATCGCCAACATGATCGGCACCGGCGTCTTTCTGAAGACGCGGGTCATGACCTGCAACGTCGGCGAGCCCGGGCTGGTGCTGGCGGTCTGGGTGGTTGCGGGGCTTCTGGCGATGGCCGGCGCGCTCTCTTACGCCGAGCTCGCCGCTATGATGCCCCGCGCCGGCGGCGCCTATGTCTTTCTCCGCGAAGCTTACGGCCGCCCGATGGGATTCCTCTATGGCTGGACCATCTTCGGCGTGGCCCGCACCGGCTCCCAGGCGGCGCTGGCCGTCGGCTGCGCCATCTTTCTGAACATCCTGCTGGGCGGCGCGCTCGAGGGTTCGTATTTCTCATTCAGCGTTATCGGGCACACCATTCCCTTCGGCAAGCTGCAACTGGCGGCGCTCGGCGCCATCGCCGTGGTCACGCTGATCAATTGCGCCGCCGTTTCGGTCAGCGGCAATGTCTCTACCGTTCTCACGGTGATCAAGATCGGGCTGGTGCTGACGGTGGGCGCCGGCGCGGCGTTGCTCGCCCGCGGCAACTGGGCCCATTTCAGCCTCTCCGGCGCGTCCGGAGCTTGCGAAGCGGTAGCCTCCACGGCGCGCGGCGGTTGGGCGGGCTTCGGCGCCGCCATGCTAGGCGCCCTGTGGGCCTACGACGGCTGGGACAATGTGACCTCGCTCGCCGGCGAGGTCCGTAACCCCCAGCGCAACATGCCGCTCGCCTTCATCGGCGCCATGCTCGTGGTGGGCGCCCTTTACTTGTTTGTCAACGTAAGCTACTTCTACGTGCTTTCCCCCGGCGAAATCGCCAGCGTCCCGCTGTCTTCCTCCGTTGCCAGCGAGGTCGCCCGCAAGTTTCTCGGGCCGGCCGCCGTCGGGCTCATCGCCATGGCGCTGCTCGCCTCTTCCTTCGGAGCGCTGCACTCCTCCGTCCTGGCGAACTCGCGCGTGCCGTACGCCATGGCGCAGGACGGGCTTTTCTTCCGCAAGCTCGCCGCCGTCTCCCCGCACAGCCACGTGCCGGTGAACGCCATCCTGGCGCAGTCCGTCTGGGCCAGCGCGCTGGCCCTCTCCGGCACCTACGACACCCTCACCGATTGCGTCATGTTCGCCTCCTGGCTGCTTTACGGCCTGACGACGGCTTCCGTCTTCGTCTTCCGCCGCCGCCTGCCGGACGCAGAGCGGCCCTACCGCACCTGGGGCTATCCGGTCGTGCCGGTGCTGTTTCTGGTGGTTACCGGGTGGCTGCTGGCGAATACGCTGCGCGCCACGCCGTTCCAGGCCATTGCCGGCCTTGCCCTGATCTCGCTAGGCCTGCCGCTTTACTGGTACTGGTCGCGGCACGCGCCGGTAGGGGCGTCCGTGGAAGCGGTTCCGGAACCTCCGCAATAAAGTGCCGGCCTGAAGATTACCCCCCGGCCGACAGCCTCAGCAGGCGGGCTGTATTGCCACCCAGGATGTTGGCCCGATCGGCCTCGGTGATCTGGAGCGAGCGGATGCTCGAGAGCATCAGCTCCAGGCTCCCGATCTGGTGCGGGTAGTCGCTGCCGGCCAGGATGTGGTCGGCGCCGGCGAAGTTGATGGCCAGCTCGATGGCGCGCGCGTCGAAATTCACCGTGTCGTAGTAGAACTGTTTGAGGTATTCGCTGGGAGGCCGCAGTATCTACTGCCCGCCTTGGGTTGGAGCGTAAGTTCCGCAGAACTGGCGGAGGAAGAAGGAATCGAACCCCCGAGTGGTAAGTACGCCATAAGCTAACGGTTAGCTAACGCGGCATTCATGCAAGTGGACCGCGCCCCCGGACTAAAAAAGGGGGCTGCTGGGAAGCAGCCCCTTTTTTCTAAAATAGGGGACGCCCATTTGGGAACCCCCTTTTGGATAGCTCTCGGACTCTTGTCCTGTCTATAATATACCCGCCCCAATGCTAAATGTCAACGCCCTTCCGGCCCTTGCGGGATACGACGGATACATCGCGGCGCGGGTTCTGGACTTTTTCGGCCCTACGACCCCATGGCAGCGCGGCCTCTGGTGCACTGGACTTGTTCTCACGCTCAAAGAACTCTTGGAAGCCAGCGAGGCTGTACGTGCAAGGGTGCTCCACGCGGAGGCTTTCGGGTACCTCGCTGCGCAAGCTGTCAAGCTTGTGGGCATTGACCCCGGGTCTGGCGACAAGCAGCAGAAGAAGCTTATCCAAAAGTGTCTGACGAAGGACTTGGGTTTCGGCGGGCTGGATTGGTTGACGGTTTCGAAGATCACCGAAGATATCGAGAGTCACTACCTTGAACGATGGGCCCTTGCACTAAGAGACCCAACCACTCGGCCATACCCGGAAGGAGACGCCCGCTCAATCGCGGCGCACCTTCTGGACGCCGGGTTCAGCTCTGAGTTCCTTCGGCGCTGGTGGCTCTACAAGATCCGACAAAAGGGCCACGATCCGATCGCGAAGCTCGTGGCAGCAGCACACGGGCTGGCTCGTGAGAAGCCCCAGGCGTACAAGGTTCTGATCGTGTTCGCGGGAGTCCCCCAAAGTAGGTCCAGCATGCCGCCTAACTGGATTGACGCTCCCAGCGTCTCCCAGTGGCTTCGTAACAACGGGTTTAAGGCCAGGGGTCTCAGCCAGGACGGTGGCGTCTGGCTGGGGGTCAATGCCCGAGACCCTTGGGCAGCTGTCCAATCCGCGATGGAGGCTGTCGACAGAGTCGCAGCCCGTGTCGCCGTGGGCACGAACAGTCAACTCATGCCGCTTTCGAGGGCGTGGATCGAGGGACAGAAACGTCATTTTCAGCTGGGACCACGAAGGCGAGGCGTTGAGGTTCGCGCACTGTATCTGCAGGATCAGATCTACTCAGAACGGGTCACAGGCATAGTTGATGCCGCCATCGAGCTTTTGGCACCCCTGGCATCCAGTTCGCCAAGCGCGGCTGCTGCCGGGGGTTGGGCCGCGATTGAGGCCCTTCTCAGCGGGCCAGGCGACAGCGAGCGTGTAAGCGCTGGTGACCGGATGGCATCACTCGTGGCGTGTTCCTTTCCCCGTGCAGAATTGACGGAATGCGGGAACTCGTAGCAGACCCCTTCCGCACTCTGCACGACATTGAATTTGAAGCTGCTGCCTCTTTCCGGAGGCTATATCGCCACCGCAACATGGTCCTCCACTGGGGCAAAACTGATGCTGTTGCACTCCGAGCCAGCGTGAGGACTGCAGCACCGCTCGTCGGTGCCGGAATGGACCGAATCGCTCATGCGTGGTTCGTCGAAAAAACGAGTCCGCTTGAGCTTGCGGCAAGAGCAAGGGTCCGTCTGGAGACGACGATATCAGGGACCGCATTCGTCGACCTGCTGGCTCCTGGGGACCCGACGTGAATCCTGTGGGCGTTCCAGTTTGAGCATGGGCATCTGCTCGGCCCGAGAGAGCAGACGGTCAGTCCGGGAAAGCTAACCGTTAGCTAACGGGAATTCGCCGAAACGGGCCAAAAC
>JACQDG010000433.1 GCA_016201185.1 Acidobacteriota bacterium
GCCCCGCCCTCTCCCATGCCCTTCGCCCCGCTGAAAGTAAACGGCGAGGGGCTCTCGATGTGCCCGTAGAGCAGGTCCGGCATGTTCAGCACGGTGATGGGAGTGTAATCGCTGAAGGTGCTCGAGAGCAGGTTCCCGGCGGCGTCATAAGCGCAGTTTTCCATCAACGCCGCGCCGATGCCGTGGGCCGTCGCTCCATGCACCTGTCCTTCGACAATCAGCGGATTGATCGCCCGCCCGCAATCGTCCACCGCCGCATAGGCAAGGATCTTCGGGCAGTAAGTTTCCCGGTCCACCTCGATGACGGCGATGTGCAATTGCGCGGCGTAGGTGAGGGTCAGGTTGCCGTACTTGCGCTCCAGGTCGGGCACCTTGAATGGCGCGCGGTAGACGTAGCGGCAGTTGAGGGTTACGTCCTCGAGATCCGCCGGCAGGCCGGCACTGTTCACGTTCACAAGGTTAGCCAGCGCCCAGTAGTTGATGGACTTGTCTGTGCCCTTCACCCGGATCTCCGGGCCTTGCGCTCCCGCGCCGAACTCCAAATCCTCTTCCTTGGCCTCGAGGGCGTGGGCCGCCAGCCGCCTCATTTCCGCCTTGAGCTTCTGCGCCGCGCCGTTGACGGCGGAAAGGCCGGAGACGGCGAACTGGCTGGCATAAGTGCCGGACTGGCCGGTGTGAACGTTTCTCTCCGTGTCGAAACCAATGCGGACGTTGACCATGTCCGGGTGCACGTGGAACACATCTGCTACTACCTGCGCCGTGACCGTCTCGTGGCCCTGGCCTTGCGGTACGGACCCCATGCTGACCACGAGCTCGCCCAGGATGTCCAGCTTGACGTTCGCCGCCTGGGTATTGCCGGAAAACGGAGCGTAGGGGTTGACGATCTTGGCCTGCCCGAAGTTGTTGGTGCCGGAGTCGAGCGTAGTGCCAATGCCGATTCCCATCATCCGGCCCTGCTCGCGCGCCCGGCGCTGCTCTTCCTTCCATTCCTCCCAGCCGATCAGTCGCTTGGCGACCTCCAGCATCTTGGGATAGTTCCCGGAATCGTACACGCACCCGTTCGGGGTGGTGTAAGGAAATCCCTCCGGCCGGATGTAGTTGCGGAGGCGCATCTCGTCGCCGGGAATTCCCAGCGCATGGCCGCAGATATCGAGACAGCGCTCCAGGAACCAGAGATGCTGCATGCGGGAGTAGCCCCGGTTTGGACCCACCGGGCACTTGTTGGTGACAGCCTGGCTGAAGTCGATACGGGCGTTCCGGAATCGAAGCGTCCCGGGAAAAACCTGCGCCCAGATGATGCACCCCAGCGGCTCGTAGCGGGGATAGGCGCCGCAGTCATCAATGTGGTGCGATTCGATGGCCAGGATCTGCCCGTCCTTGTCCAGGGCCACGCGGGTGTCGCGAAAGGTCCGCTCGTTGCCGTGGGCGCTGGCCATCATGTGCTCGGTGCGTGTCTCCGCCCATTTTACTGGCAGCCCCCCGGCCTTCTTCGAGGCCAGCGCACAGATGGCCATGTAGGGGTAATTCGTGATCTTGATACCGAAGCTGCCGCCGATGTCGTGGCTCTGGACCCGGATGCGATCAATTGGAACGCCGAGGGCCGGCGACAAAAGCTGGATGCCGATGGCCGGAAACGAATTGTTGGACAGGAAATCGATCCGGTCGTCCTGCGGGTCCCAGCGGGCGATAACGGCGTTGGTTTCGAGCGGGGTGCTCGAGAAGCGGTGGAAATGCAGCTTGTCGATGTGAACCACGTAAGCCGCTTCGGCAAAGGCCTTGTCCACGTCGCCGTATTCGAAATGGCCGCGCCAGACGACATTGGTGCCGGCCGCTTCGTGAAGAATAGTCTCATCCTTCAGGGCCTCTTCGGCGTCCATCACCGGGTCGAGGGCCTCGTATTCCACCTCGACCAGCTCCGCCGCGTCCTCGGCAGCCAACCTTGGCGCGGCCACCACGGCGGCGACGGGCTCGCCCTGGTAGCGAACCCGGTCCGCGCCCATGGGGTAATCGATGATCTTCTGCGCCGGGCCGGGCCCGATCTCCATGAACGGCCGAACCAGCCCGGCCACCTCCGGGCCCGTCAATGTGCAGACCACCCCGGGGTGAGCCTCCGCCTTGGAAATATCGATGCGCGTGATGCGGGCGTGGCCGTAAGGGGAGCGGACCAGCCGCAGGTATAGCATGTCGAGCATCTTGTAATCGTCGACAAACTTTCCCTGGCCTTCGACCAGCCGCGCCTCCTCTCTGCGCCGCAGGGCCTTCCCGATCCAAGGAGCCGTTTCAGTCTGGCTGTTCGCGCTCAAATCACTCCTCCTGTTCGACAGCGTGAGATGACCGGCCTCCTCAGGCCAGGGCCGCTTGCAGGCCATCGATCAGCCTCTGGACATTCTTCTTTGCCAGCGGCTCGAGCAGACCGCCCGCTACCGAGGTCAGGCGGCCGAAAATCTGCGCCTCGCCTTTCCAGGCTACCCGTGTGCCCCCAGCGGCTTCTTCCACATCGAATCCCGCCTTCACGTCCACGCTGCCCCCGGCCACACTCCCTTTGCCCTGGTAGACCGCCCGTCGCGGCCGCTCCGCTTCCACCAGGTGCATCTTCACTTCGGCCGTTCCACGGATATGCGAAATGCCGACCTTCACCTTAACCGTGAAATGCGTAGAATCCTCCACCGACATGCCCTGAAAGTCCGGCAGCAGCGGGCCGAACCTGTTCGGGTCGGTGAGGAAATCGAAGGTTTCCTCCGGCTTGCGCAGAACCTGAAACTCCCCTCCGAAGGTGATAGGCATGGCGTCTAGCTCCCCTCGATCCCACGGGCCGCGGCGCGGATGGATTTGATGATGTTCTGGTAGCCCGTGCAGCGGCAGGTGTTTCCGGCAATGGCCTTGCGGATCTGCGCGTCGCTGGGATTCGGATGGCGCGCCAGCAGCGCGTAGGTCGACATCAGAACTCCCGGTGTGCAATAGCCGCACTGCAAGCCGTGGTTTTGCGCAAAGGCTTCCTGGATCGGGTGCAGCTTGTGGTCCTGCGCCAGCCCCTCCACCGTCAGCACTTCCCCCTGGTCGGCCTGGACGGCAAAGACCGTGCAGGATTTGACCGCCGCCCCGTTCAGCAACACGGTGCAGGCCCCGCAATATGTGGTGTCGCAGCCGATGTGCGTGCCCGTCAGGTCCAGCTCTTCCCGCAGCAGCTCCACCAGCAGCAGGCGAGGCTCTACGGCCAGCGAATGGGACTTGCCGTTGACCCTGACCGTTATAGGAATGCGCTCGGTCTCTTCAGGCATATTGATGACTCACTTCGACCTGCTCCCTGCGACAGCGCCGCGCGGCCGCGTCAATGGCCCGCCTCACCAGGGCGCCGATCAAGACTCGCTTATAAGCCACCGACCCGCGCATATCGGGCTGTGGATCGGCGGCGCGCATGGCCGCTTCGGCCGCCGCTTCGACCGTCTTGGCGCTGATCCGCTGTCCTCGCAGCGCCGCCTCCGCCTCGGCAGCCTTGATCGCCGTCAGCCCTACGCCGCCCAGGGCGATCGCCGCCTGCGCGCAGACATCTCCGTCCACCAGGGTCAACTGCACCGCCGCGCTAGCAGTGGCGTAAACCGGCGCGGACCGCTTGAACGCCACATAAGCCCCGCCGCTTTTCGCCGGCGGAAGTTTCACTTTCACTTCCCGCACCAGCTCCGTCGGAGCGAGCACAGTGGTGAAAGCATCGGTAACGAACTCGGCAAGGGGAACGCTTCGCTCGCCCTGGGGCCCGACGCAAATCACTTCCGTCTCGAGCGTCAGAAGCACAGGAGTCCAATCCCCGCTCGGATCGGCCTCGGCCAGCGACCCCCCGAGCGTGCCGCGGCTGCGCACCTGCACATCGGCAATGCCCGAGGCGCAATCGTGCAGGATTGGGATCCGGGCAACGACCTCGGAGTACTCGATCTCGGCGTGCCGGGTCATCGCCCCAAACCGGATCTCACCGTTTTCCGGGCGGATGTAGGAAAGGCCCGGCGCGAAATTCAGGTCTACCAGGTGGGCCGGGCTTGCCAGCCGCAGCTTCATCAGCGGGATCAGGCTTTGCCCGCCGGCCAGCACCTTCGCTTCTTCGCCCAGCTCGGCGAGCAGCGCCACCGCTTCCTTCAGAGAGCCCGCTCGATGGTATCGAAAGGGAGGAGGATACATTTCTTGACCCCGACTCCTGGCCCGCGGCCCGTCAGGCAACCCCACATTGTAGCCTGAGTTTTCCCGCTTTCAGCGGCTGGCCGCCGGCTGCCGCTTCTTTACGATAAGAAAGTACACCGCGGAAATGAACGCCAGCCAGGGCAATCCCGCCAGCAGCGCCGGGCGCATGCCCTCGGCCCACCAGGTCGTCAAAATGATAGCCAACAGCACTGCCGCCCCCAGGATCGACGTGTAGGGATAGCCGATCATGCGCACCGGGAGGCGCGGGCGGCCCAGCTCGTCCCACTTGCGCCGGAAGGCCAGGTGCGTCAGGAAAATCATCAGCCAGACGAACAACGCGCCGAACAGGGCGATTCCGAAAAGGTACACATAGGCGCTTTCCGGATAGAGCAACGCCACTACCGTGGCCACCGCTAGGCCCGCTGTCGAAATGAGCAGCGCATTCTGCGGCGTGCCTCGCTTCGACAGCCGCCCGAAAACCGCCGGCGCATAACCGCCGCGGGAGAGGGAGAAGATCATCCGCGTGACCAAGTAGAGGTTGCAGTTCATGCTCGACGCCGCCGCCGTGATCACCACGAAATTCACAATGTGGGCCGCCGCCGGAATGCCGATCCACTGGAAAACCCTGACAAACGGGCTGGCCGTGACGTCCGCGCCGGGCTGGATCTGGTTCCACGGAAACAGACCTATGAGCACCACAATCGCGCCGATGTAAAAAAGAATCAGCCGGCCGACCATGGAGCGCATGGCCTTGGGCACGGCCTTTTCCGGCTCCCTGGCGTCGCCCGCGGTTACCGCCACCACCTCGGTGCCGATGTAGCTGAAGATCACGTACACCAGCGCCATCCAGACCCCTTTCAGCCCACGCGGCAGGAAACCGTCGTAAGCCGTAAAATTGCGCAGCCCGGTTGCCGGTGCCGGGCCGAAGCCGCCCAGCACCGCCACGCCGAAAACGATGAAGCAAATAATCGCCACGACCTTGATCATGGCGAACCAGTATTCGAACTCCCCGAAGATGCCCACGCTCCGGGAATTCACGTAAACCAGCGCCGCCGAGAACCCCACGATCCAGATCCACTTTGGTGTGCCGGGAAACCACCACTGGCAATAGATGGCTACCGCGGTGGCTTCTCCGCCGATGGCGATGCACTGCGCCATCCAATAGCTATAGCGGATGACGAAGCCCGCCCACGGCGATAGATACAGCTCAGCATAAACGCCGAAGGATCCGGCCGTCGGATGGGCTACCGCCATCTCCGATAGGGCGCCCATAAAAAGCAGGGCCACCACCGCGCCGAGCAGATAAGTGATGATCACTCCTGGCCCGGCCGCGCGTACGGCCAGGGAGCTGCCCAAGAACAGCCCGGTTCCGATCGCGCCACCAATGGCGATCATGGCGAGCTGGCGAGAGCTCAACTGCCGCGCAAGCTCCTCCCGCTTCTCGATCGTCCCGGGAACAGTCGCGATGGCTGCGCTTTCTTCAGGCACCGTCGCCATCCCGAACCATCAAATCCCGGTTCTCCTCGAGCGCGGCCAGAGCAACGCGCACATCCTCCAGGGTGTTGTAGACATGAAAGGAAAAGCGCACCCCGTCGTGGCGGGCGGAGGTGAGGATGTTGCGCTCCGCGAGCCTTCGGACCATTGTGCTCGCATCTATCGACCGCAGAACCACCAGCGGTCCCACGCTGTCTTGCGGCGTCTTGGTTGCAATTCCCAGCTCCCGGGCGCCCTCCATAAAAGCGGCGGTCAAACGCCGGATTTGCTCAGCCACATTTTCCGGTCCAATCCGGCAAAGCAGATCGATGGCGGGCATCGCAGCGTAAATGCTGGGTATGGGAGGAGTCCCGCTCTCAAATCGCCGCGCCGCTGGCGCCAGATCGAAAGTCTTGGCGTCGAACGCAAAGACTTCCCTCTGCGCCATCCAGCCGCTCAGGGTAGGCACGAGCGACTCAATCATCTCTTCCCGCACATACAGGAAAGCCAGCCCCGAAGGTCCCAGCAAATACTTAAGAGTGCCGGTCACGAAGAAATCCACACCCAGGGCCTTCACGTCGATGGGCCGGGTGCCGCAGTCCTGGTAGCCATCGAGAAAAACCAGGGCTCCCCGCTCATGGGCGAGGCGCGTGATGGCTTCCCCGTCCGCCCGGAAGCCGTTCAGGAAGGAGACCTGTGTCAGCGGCACGATCAGCGTGCGGCGGTCGATCGCCCGGTCGTAGCTCTCCACGGGGATGGCGTTCCCGGTGCTCTCGACAAACTGGATCTCTGCGCCGCGGGCCCGCTGGGCAAGCCAGATGTGGCCCATGGTGGGAAACTCGTACGCCCCCATCACGACTTTCCGGCGCTCGTCGAACCGGAGGGCGCTGGCTATCGGGTTGATGCCTGCCGAAGCGCTGGTAACTATGGCGATTTCCTCGGGCCTGGCGCCGATGAAACGCGCAAACGAGACGCGGGCCTCCTCGTACTTCTCCATCCACACGTCCCACGGCGCGGCCGATTCTCTCCAGCTCGCGGCGTATTCCCGCATGCCGGCTTCCACTACGTCGGAAACCGCGCCCTGCGAGCAGTTGTAAAGGTAGATCTTGTTGTGGAGAATCGGGAAGCGTGCCCGTAGATCCGCAATCTGCCTGTCGTTCAGCATTCCGCCCCTCTGGTGCCGTCCCAACTCAAGAATGCGGGATCAGTACTTGATGTCTGTTCTTCCCACGGTCTGGCCGATGTGGCCGACGAGCTTGCCCATGGTGTAAAACTCGCCGCTCCCGGCCGACATGCCAAAGAAGGGAACTGCCGAGACGATCAAGCGGCCTTTCTCGTCGCAGGCGCCCTCGTGCACGCTGGTGGCCACGACTTCGGCCAGAAACATCGTGCGCGCCGGAGGCACATCGAGCGTGTGGAAGACCTTGCACTCTACGTGGATCGGTGATTCCTCCACGGTCGGCGCGTTAACCTTCACCGCCTTGCCGCGGGTCAGCCCCGACAGCTTGAACTTGTCGCCCACCTTCGACGAGTTCATGTCCACCTTGTCGAACGCCTGCACCACGGAGGCCACCGGAACATTCAGGACGAATTCCTTGTGCAGATCGACCAGCTTCTCCGCGAGGTGTTGATGGCCCACGCTGATGCCAATCTGCGGCGGCTTTCCGCAGATAACGAACGTCCAGACAACGGAAATCTCATCCGGATCACCAGGCTTCCCGTTGACCGTGAGCAGAATGGCCGGAACGGGCGGCAACATCGGTCCGGGCTCAGGAAGAAGTCTTCTCTTTGCCACGGCAGGCGGGCGGCCCATTCCTGCGGCTGGCCGTAGCCCTCCGAAGCAGCCGAGCGCCACCAGGCCGGCGCTCTCGCCGAGCCACACGCGTCTGGACACAGTCGCGGGCGCTTGTTTGCCGGTTCGCGGCATGTTATCCCCCTTGAGCGCCGGGTGGTTCTTATTTGTTTCGGTCTGGCTTGGCCGCCTCGAACCGAATCTGCTTCAGCATTTCGGTCTGGTGCCCAAGTTCCGTTTTGCCGGCCGGAAACCCGTTCACGCTCAGAATGTAAGCCAGAACATCCGCATCCTGCTCCCGGCTCAGCCGTTTGGGATCGTCTTGCGGCATCGTCTTACGGATTCTGTCGAACAAGTCGCCAACCGTGAGCCCGTCCCAATTCGCGAGGAAGGCCCCCCCAGCGAGCGGGGGCGCCGCTTCACCGCCCGTCAGTCCGTCCCCGTGGCAGGACGCGCATTCCCGCCCAGAGAGCGTTTCGCCGCGCTTCGTTTGCTCTTCTGTATACACACCGTCCCACACCGAGCGCGACGTTTGTTCCGTTGATTGTGGAGCAGCCGCTGGTTGCGCCCAAAGAGCGGAATATAAGGCGCCCAGCGCCGCCAGGCCGCCGATTACCACCGCCGCGATTTTGGCCTTCATGTCACCTCAGGAGCCTCAGCGCCCGGCGTCGCTTACGGCGCGCTCCTCACCAGAGGGCAGGCTGAACGCCAGGTACTCGCCCGAGTAGGGGCCGCCGCTGATGGCGATGACGATGTACTGCTTGCCGTTCACCATATACGTCATCGGCGATCCGCTCTCAGTCGCCGGCATGTAAACTGCGCCCACCTCTTTGCCGGTCGCCTTGTCGTAGGCGCGCAGCATCGCCCCCCGCGGATGTTCCGGCGTCGTGGTGAGCTGACCGTCGCCGGCGATGATCAGGGACTTGGTGACCAGCGTACCCACGTTATAACCCGGCTGGCCGGTGCGCGGGATGTTCATTCCTTTGAGCGCAGGGTGATTGCGGACCACGTCCGGCGTGTCGCCATGTGCGGACTGCCACATGATCTCGCCCTTGTCCAGATTGATCGCCGAGATGGTCCCATAGGGCGGTTTGATCAGCGGCAGACCCTGGACGTTCAGACGACGGTAGGCGGCGAAGGCGGCGGCCGCAGCCGCGGCGGCCGGAGACCCGGGTCGCGGTGGTGGCGGTGCATCGGCGCCGGCGGCCTCGCCCGGGCCTCGCGACACATGAACCTCTTGTCCGGCAGTCCCGGCGACGTAGTTCATATCCGAGAATTGCTTGTTCGGTGGGGGAACGAGCCCTATCGGCGTGGGGCAAGCGTTGCACGCATATGCATACACGGTGTGGGTTTCGGGATCGTACGAGGCTCCCGGCCAGTTCGTGCCGCCACTCGCTGTGCCCAGCGTGAGCGAGGCGAGCGGGCCATCGACTTTGCTCACGACCGGCGGTGTAAACACCGGCCCCAGGTGATACTTCGAGACCAGCGTCAGGGCTTCGTCCCGAAGCGCGGGCGTGAAGTCGATCAGGTCGTCGATCGAGACGCCGTTGCGGCTGTAAGCCGGCGGCTTCGTCGGAATGGGCTGCGTCGGCGAGTACCACTCGCCCGGCGCGTTGCCTTTCTCCACCGGCTGCTCCACGATCGGCCAGACCGGCTCCCCGGTCACCCGGTCGAAGACGTAAAGGAAGCCCTGCTTGCTCGGCAGCGCCACTGCCTTGATCGCCCGCCCGTTGACGTTGATGTCGGCCAGGAGCGGCGCCGAGGAAAGGTCCATGTCCCAGAGGGCGTGGTGCACCACCTGGTAATGCCACTTCCGCTTCCCCGTTCTCAGATCGACACAAACCAGGCTCTCGCTAAACAGGTTGTTCCCCGGCCGGTGCCCTCCGTAGTAGTCCGACGTCGGCGACTCCACCGGCAGGTAAACCAACCCCAACTCTTCATCCACGGAGATCTGGGTCCACACCCCGGTGTTGCCGGTGTACTCGGCCGACCCCTTCTCCCACGTGTCGTAACCGAACTCACCCTTCATCGGGATGGTATGGAAGATCCACAGGCGCTTGCCCGTCAGGACGTCGTATCCGCGGACGTGACCTTTGTTGTTCCGCATGCTCTTGGGCGTCATGCCTTCCCGGAACGCGGCGCCCACGATCACCACGTCCTTGGCAATGACCGGCGTCGAGTGGATCCCGATCTCCCCGTTGATCAAATCGGGGACCCACTGGCCAGCAGCATTCCAGGCCGAGATTTCCTGATCGTCGTCGAGCTTCAGATCGACAGCGCCGTTCTTGCCGAAGGTGGGAACCGGGACGCCGGTCTTGGCGTCCAGGGCGACGAGCCGAAAGCCCGGCGTAAAGTACAGGATCCGCTCATCTTTGCCGTCGGACCAGTAGGCCAGCCCACGGCCCGACAGTTGCCGGGGCGCGGCAGCGCCGCGCGCCCCTTCATGCTCGCCGTGCACCCACAGCAACTCGCCCGTGGCCGCGTCGAGCGCCACTACCGCCCGCCGCGTTCCGGCGGTTGCGTACAGCACGCCCTTGACCACCAGGGAAGTCCCCTCCAACTTGTATTCCGGCCGCGTGCCCAGGCTGTCGGTCTTGAAGCGCCAGGCAATCTCCAGCTTATTGAAGTTAGTTGCGTTGATCTGGTCCAGCGGCGAGTAGCGGCTGCCCCGGACATCCCCGCAGTAGCTCGGCCACTCGCCGTTCTTGGTGCCAGCCGAAAACATGTTCTTGGTCCCAGACTGGCCCGACACTCCCACCGTCATCCAGATAAACCCGATCACAAGCGCCAAAGTCGGCAATAACAAGTCCTTAAGTCCACTAGTTCTTGCCTGGTACATAATTCCCTCCTGATTCCTTCCCGCCTTGTTTCCTCCGCCCACCGGCTGCGCCCAAGTATACACAAAACCAGACTGCGCCAGCCGAAGCCCAGTGCAAATTTTCCCTACCCGTGCCCCGACTTGTCAACGAAATGCGGATCAGCCGGGCCCCTCGCTTTCCCCGGCGCCCAGGTCGGTTACAATCGAGCAGATGTGACCCTATGAGCACCGGGCGACAGCACCAGCTGATACAGATCCAGTGGCCCGAGTTTGGCGAAGGCGAGCCGCCGCCGCAAGCTTCCAGCCGGGAGTTCCAGTTGCGGATGGAGGCTGCCCGCGGGGCCATGGAGTCGCGCGGGCTCACCCACCTGTTCGTCTACGGCGACCGGGAACACTTTGCCAACCTGGCTTACTTGACCGGCTTCGACCCCCGGTTTGAAGAGGCTGTGCTCATTCTCCGTCGCCAGGGCGCCCCGCTGCTGGTGGTGGGAAATGAATGCGAGGGCTATCTGGGCATCAGCCCGTTGTGGGACGAAGGCTTGCTGCGCGGTGAGCGGTTCCAGTCCTTCTCGCTGCTCAGCCAGCCTCGCGATTCGAGCCGCCCGATCCACGAGATTCTTAGTGGTGAAGGCATCGACCCAAGCTCGCGAGTCGGCTGCGTGGGGTGGAAATACTATTCCAAGAAAGAACACCCTCTGGGAGCTCACGCCATCGATGTTCCGGCCTATCTTGTCGACACCCTGCGCGAGCTGGCGGGGCGGGAAAACGTCGTCAACGCCACCGACATCTTCATGCACCCCGAGACCGGCCTGCGAACCTTTTGCTCAGCCTGGGAGATTGCTTACTTCGAGTACACCAACGTTTTGGCTTCGGAGGGCATGAAGCGGATGCTCTTTGCCGTCCGCGAGGGCATGACGGACCATGAACTCGCCCAGCACATCCGGTACAACGGAATGCCCCTCGGCTGCCACATGACGCTCGCCACCGCGGACAACCCGCTGGGCCTTTCCGGTCCCGTGGGGGCAAAGGTGCGGCGGGGAGGACCGCTTTCGGCCAACGTCTGCTATTGGGGAAGCAATAGCTGCCGCGCCGGTTGGGTCGCAGGCGGCCCCGCGGATCTGCCGGC
>JACQDG010000028.1 GCA_016201185.1 Acidobacteriota bacterium
GGCGGATCGTTCAGCCGGCTTCAAAAGGGTCCCAGTAACAGCTTAAAAAGCAAGTCGTTGAAAACAGTCCGCTTACGAAGACCGTTGGCATCGAGCCATTAATCCTGCGTTCATCTTCCCGGAGTAAAATCCAGGTGGCTCCTGCCATAAGTCCATGCCGTCAAATGATCTTGCCATCAGAGCTGCGCTGCGAGGGGTGGCTACCCATTCCAGGTCCTTGGCCGCGCGTTTGACGGTCTGGTATGCCGGCTCGGCTCTCGCCCTGGTCTTGATCACCACAGGATTCATGTATTGGTTTTTGATAACGGATCTGGACGCTGCGGATGATCATTTTCTCGCGGACAAGGTCCACATCCTGCGCAATTTGCTCCGCGACCGGCCGGAAAATGCTGCCATGCTGAAGTACGAAACGGAAAGGGAATGGGCCGTGAGCCGATACATGCAAGTCTCCGTCCGGATTCTCGATGAAGCCGGGCGGACAGAGGTCGAGACGCCGGGCATGGACCGCAGTCTCGCGCCCCAGGTCTTTCCCAGCGCGGTAGCCGTGGATGCCGAACCCGGGCGGGGTACCGAGATTCGTACACCGGAGGGCAAGTCTTTCCGGACGCTGGCGGCCAGGGCTTCCGTTGGATCGGCGGGCCGTGAGGGCCGTGTGATACAGGTGGCCCTGGATAGGACTAGCGTGCTACAACACCGCTCCCGGTGCTTGCGGATCCTGTGGCTAGGTATGGGCGTGGCCCTAGGAGTTTGTGCCCTGGTGAGCCATATGATCGCCCGCCGGGGTATCGGGCCTATCGAAGAGATTGCGGGAACAGCGCGGCGCGATTCGACACCGGCGCTTGCCGGCGGCGCGGCCGTCAAAGATTATTACGACACGCTCGCCGAAGATTATGACCGCTTGCGTAGTTTGAAAAAGTACCATGAGATGAATCAATTTGAAATCTCCCTGGTAAAGGAGAGAGTCCGGGGCCAGCGCGTGCTCGAACTCGGCCCCGGAACAGGCCGGTTAACCTCGGCGCTTGTCGAAAGCGCCGAGCGTGTAATGGCGCTGGAGCTGTCAGACGTAATGATCCGGGAGCTCGCTTCGCGTATTTCAGCGCCCAACCTACAACTCGTCAATCGAAACCTGTTTGAAATGAAGGACATACAGGGCTATGGTGAGTACGATTGTGTCGTCGCTTTTCGCGTGCTTCCGCATGTTCAGGATATTGGCCGGGCGCTCTCCCTGATGCGGGATTCGGTGCATGTCGGAGGACGACTGCTATTCGATTTATGGAACTCGCACTCCGTGCTCCGCCTTGCCCGCAAGCTTTTCGGCAAACCGGAGGATGTGTTTACGCAGTACGTAAGTCACCTGGAAATGCGACGACTGATTCGGATGTCCAACCTTAGGATTGTCAATATGCACTATTGGGGCTTTCCCCACCTTGGACCTCTAAGTGCGGAATTCCTGCGCCATACGCCGCTTCGGGTCCTGGCATATTGCGTAATCTTTGAATGCGCCAGGGAATGACGACCCAAGGTCCGCGTGCCGGAATGGTAAGCGGTCAATCCGGTTTGGGGGCCTGTTACCCAGCTTCACTTACAGGCGGAGGCGACGGTGAGCGGCCAGTCCTCGGGATGGTTAACCAGGTAATCGTCGTAAACGGACTGCCGCCACACGTACCATGAGATCGCCCCCGTCGGTAACTGACGGGTGGCGCAATTCCAGTCCTTGATCTGGTCAAGGGTCGGCCAGGCGTTATGGCCGCAGGAGTTGCACCGGAAGGATTGGTCGAGGACCACCGGCTTGGCCGGGTACATCGACGCGTTGATGAAGTATCTCCTCCTTTCTGCGAGCCTGCTGGCCGGCTGCGCAACCTATCATCCGCAGCCAATCGATCCTCCACGGCTTGAAAAGGAATATCACGAGCGCAGCCTGTCGAGTCCCGGCCTGCGCGCCTTCATGGAAGCAAGCTCCGCTCCCAAGCCGGCCGAGTGGCCGCTCAAAGAGTGGACGCTGGCGCAACTCACGCTGGCCGGCTTCTATTTCAGCCCGGAGCTGGACATGGCCCGTGCCAGGCTGGAACTGGCCGAGGCCGGCATACGGACTGCCGGTGCGCGGCCGAATCCCTCGATAGCGCTGGCCCCCGGATACAGCGCCTCGCCCGAATCCGCCCTGCAGTTTCGCGTCACCCCCAGTTTCCCGATCGAGACCGCCGGCAAGCGCGGCTACCGCATCCTCGAGGCCGAAAAGCTGGCTGAAGCCGCGAGGCTGGAACTGGCGGAAGCGGGGTGGCGGGTCCGCACCGGGATCCGCGCGAACCTGGTCGATCATCTCCTCGCGTTGCGCGAGCGCGATCTGCTGGCGGCCGAGGAAAACGTTCGCTCCGAGGCAGTCGCCATCCTGGAACAAAGGCTGGCGGCAGGAGAAGTTTCGCGGCCTGACGTGGACTCCGCGCGGACGGAGCTGATGAACACGAGCCTGCTCCTTAAATCGGCCGAGGGCCGGGTGGCGGAAACGCTGGCCGCGCTGGCTGGCTCGGCGGGGCTTCCTGTTTCCGGGTTCGAAGGGATCGCCTTCGACTGGCCGCGCTTCGACCAGCCCCCCGCGGAAGAGGCCCTGCCCCTGGCCGCCGTCCAGCGCGCCGGGCTGCTCAACCGGATCGATGTGCGCCGGGTGCTGGCCGAGTATGCCGCCGCCGATGCCGCCCTGCGGCTGGAGCTGGCCAAGCAGTATCCGGACATAGTCCTGGGACCGGGCTACGACTTCGACGAGGGGCATCACAAATTCACCCTCGGCCTTGCCTTGACGCTGCCGATCTTCAATCGCAACCAGGGCCCCATCGCCGCGGCCGAAGCCCGGCGCAAGGAGACGGCGGCGCGCTTCACGGCCCTCCAGGCGCTGGCCATCGGCGAGATGGAGCGAGCGCTGGCGCAATATCGCTCCGCACTGGCGCAACTGACCCAGGCCGCTGCCCAGGGCGCGGCCTTGCAGCAGGCGAAAGAGAACACCGCGCGGCGCGCGGTCGAGGTCGGCGAGATGGACCGGTTGGCGCTGGCCGGCATTAGCGTCCAGCGAGCCGTGGTGGAACGGGCGCGGCTGGAAGCGTTGCGTAAGACGCGGGCCGCCCTGGGCGCTCTCGAGCAATCGGTCCAGTTGGCGCTCGATTCGGGCCTGCGTCTGCCCGAAGTTTCTACGCGCAGTCCTCGGGAGGTTTCGCCACCGGGAGGAGAAAAATGAGCAGTCCTCTCAAATGGATCATTTCCACAGTGGCCATCGCCGGGCTCGTCGGGCTTCTGCTGTGGGGCGTCCTCGCCGTACGGGGCGAACAGCAGAAAGAACCGGAGCGCTCCGCCAAGACGCCGCCGCGCACTTCTCGGACACCCGGCGCCGGGACGGTGGTCACACTGAATCGGGAAGCACAGGAGCGCATCGGCCTGAAGATCGAGGTACTCGCCGCCGCCGCGCTTCAACCGGAAGTGGCCGCTTATGGAATGCTGGAAGAGGACCCCTCCCGCACCTTCCTGCTGCGCGCCCCGGCGGCGGGAATCCTTCGCCGGGCTGCCAACCGGGATTGGCCCGCGGTGGGTGAACAACTGGCCGATGACGGCGTCATCGGGGCTCTCGATCCGCGCTTTTCTCCGGCCGAGCGCATCGATCTTTCCGCGCGCCTCTCTGCCGCCCAGGCCGACCTGGACGCAACGGCCGCTTCTGTGGCCGCAGCGCGAGCCTCTTACGAGCGCGCCAAGACACTCAACGCCGAAAACAAGAACATTTCCGACCGGGCTTTGCAGGAAGCCGAGGCTCGGTTAAAGGGCGAGGAGGCCCGGCTGAAATCGGCCACCGAGACCGCGCAGTTGATCCGCTCCTCGCTAAGCGCCGCCTCCCCGAGCTCGACCCCACTCCGCGTCGAGCGCGGCGGCGAGGTGACGGAAATTCTCGCCCAGCCTGGCGAAGTGGTCGAAAGCGGCCAGCCGGTCATGCGTGTAGCCCGCTTCGACCGCCTGGTGGCGCGGGTTCATCTCCCGGCGGGAGAAAACGTCGACCCGTCGGTGTCGTCAGCCCGGATTATCCCATTCGGGCGCGAGGATAACCCCCTACGTGGCGAAAGAATCGCCCTGGGCGCGGCCATCGACCCGAAGGTCCAGGGACAGGCTTTTTTGTCCCGCCTCGCCGAGGTTGGATTTCCTCTGCGGCCCGGCGCGGCCGTGACCGCGTATTTGAAACAGCCGGGCGGGTCCCTGCAAGGTGTCGTCATTCCCCCCGCCGCCGCGGTCCGCTTTGCCGGCAGGGCCTGGGCCTACGTTCAAACGGACGGTGAGCAATTCTTACGCCGGGAAGTCTCTGTCGACCGCTCCACTGAAAGAGGACTCTTCAGCAGGAAAGGCTTCTCTCCAGGCGACCGCATCGTAGTAGTAGGCGCGCAACTCCTCCTCTCGGAAGAGCTGAAGTGGCAGTTCCGCAGCGCTGAGGAAGGCGTGGAAGAGGAAGAGAAATAATGCTGCGGGCCCTGGTCGAGTTTTCCATTCGCTTTCGCGGCGTGGTCACCGCACTCGCCTGCGTCGTGGTGGGCTACGGGCTCTACGTCTGGCAGCACGCCCGGTTTGACGTCTACCCGGAATTTGCCCCGCCCCAGGTCGTCATCCAGACCGAAGCGCCGGGCCTTTCGCCGGAGGAGGTCGAGCAGCTCGTCACGCGGCTAGTAGAGAGCGCTGTGAACGGCGCGGGGAACCTGGAGTCAATCCGGTCGCAGTCGATTCAGGGGCTTTCTGTTGTGACGGCCATCTTCCGGGAAGGGACCGAAATTTACCGGGCGCGGCAAGTGGTGGGCGAGCGGCTGGCGGAAACGATTGGGCAGATGCCGCAGGGAGTCAAGTCGCCGACCATGGCCCCGCTCACATCTGCTTCCAGCATGATGCTGGCCATCGGCCTCACCTCGGAGAAGCGGTCCTTAATGGAGTTGCGTACTTTTGCCGACTGGACGATTCGCCCGCGGCTGCTGGGTGTGCCGGGAGTGGCCAAGGTGGTGGTGTTCGGCGGCGAAGTGAGGCAGCTACAGGTGCAGGTGCGGCCGGAGCGGCTGCTCGCCTTCGACCTCGGCATCGAGGACGTGTTGGCGGCGACGCGCAGGGCCACCGCAGTTCGTGGCGCGGGCTTCGTTGAAACCGAGGCCCAGCGAATCGTGCTGCAGACGCAGGGCCAGTCAGTCACACCGGAAGAGATGGGCGAGGTGATCCTGGCCCGGCACAACGGCACGAGCCTCCGGCTGAAGGATGTGACGCGTGTGGCGGAGGGGCCGGTGCCGAAGATCGGCGACGCCGGCATCGGAGGCCGGCCCGGGGTGCTGCTGGTCGTCTCGAGCCAGCTCGGCGCCAACACTATGGAGGTCACGGCCGCGGCCGAGCGGGCCCTGGAGGAGATGAAGTCCGCCGTCAAGGCCGAGCAGATCACGCTCCATCCCGGTCTGTTCCGCCCGGCCAACTTTATCGAGACAGCGTTGCACAATGTCAATTTCTCGCTGCTCGTGGGCGGCGTTCTGGTGGCGGTCGTGCTGTTTCTGTTCCTGTTCAACGTCCGGACCGCATTTATTTCCCTCACTGCGATCCCGCTTTCCCTGCTCATCGCCGTCATCATCCTGGACCGCTACGGCGCCACGATCAACACCTTGGCCCTGGGCGGGTTGGCCATCGCCATCGGCGAAGTAGTGGACGACGCGATCATCGACGTCGAAAACATTTTCCGGCGCCTGCGGGAGAATGAAGCGAATCGCGATCCGAAAACGGCGTTCCGCGTCGTGCTCGACGCTTCGCTTGAAGTCCGCAGCGCCGTGGTGTACGCCACGTTCGTGGTCGCGCTGGTCTTCCTGCCCGTGCTGACCATGACCGGGCTGCAGGGACGGCTGTTCGCGCCGCTGGGAATCGCCTACATCCTGGCCATCCTGGCTTCGCTGGCCGTGGCCCTGACCGTCACCCCGGCGCTCTGCTATCTGCTGCTGCCCCAGGCGGCGAAGAGGGCTTCGGAGCCGCCTTTCGTCACGGTCCTGAAGGTGCAATACGGCCGCACCCTCCAAAAGGCGACGGCGCGGCCGGGGTTGGTGATGGGTCTGGCCTTTGCTCTTGGCGCGGGGGCGGCAACCACGCTGCCGTTTCTTGGCGGCGGCTTCCTGCCGGAGCTTCGCGAAGGGCATTTCATTGTTCATATGTACTCGGCGCCCGGCACCTCTTTCCAGGAATCGTTCCGCCTCGGGCGGCTGGTAACGCGCGAGCTGCTTCGCGACCCGCGCATCCGCTCCGTTTCCCAGCAGATTGGCCGAGCCGAGAAGGCCGATGACACCTGGGGTCCGCACTACAGCGAGTTTCACGTGGACCTGAACCCCTTGGGCGGCAGGGAGCTGGAAAACGTTCAGGGGCGGATCCGCGAGGCGCTCGAAAAATTCCCCGGCATCTATTTTTCCATCAAGCCGTTCCTGACGGAGCGCATCGAGGAAACCCTTTCCGGCGTCACGGCACAGGTGGCGATCAAGATTTTCGGCGACGACCTGGACGCCATCGACCAGAAGGCGCGGGAAGTGGCCCAGGTCGTCTCCGCCATCGGCGGAGCCGCCGATGTTCAGGTCGACGCCCCGCCTGGCGCCCCGCAGTTTGTCATCCGGCTGCGGCCGGAGCGCTTAAAGCAGTTCGGCTTTCACCCGTTAGATGCACTGGAAGCGGTCCAGGCCGCCTACCAGGGCGTGGTGGTCGGCGAAACCTACCAAGCCAACTACGTTTTTGATGTGGCCGTGATCCTGGACGAGAAGATCCGGCGGGACCCGGAAGCCATCGGCGCCATGATACTCCGCAATGAGGAAGGACTGCGGATTCCCCTGCACGAATTGGCCGAGGTCTACCAGACCACCGGCCGCTATGTCGTGCTTCACGATGGGGCGCGCCGCCGCACTGCCGTCACCTGTAACGTCCGCGGGCGGGACCTGCGCTCCTTTGTCGCTGAGGCCCGCAGGCAAGTCGGCAAAATGAATTTCCCGGCCGGCATATACGCCATCTTTTCCGGGGCCGACGAAGCCCGGGAGCGAGCCCAGCGCGAGCTTCTCCTCAATTCCACCATCGCCGGCATCGGCATTATCCTCCTGCTGTCCATCGTGTTCAAGAACTGGCGAAACCTGGCGCTGGTGCTGGCGAACCTGCCTTTCGCCCTGGTGGGCGGGGTGCTGGCGGTCTTCTTCACCGGCGGCTGGCTTTCGGTGGGGTCGCTAGTGGGCTTTGTAACGCTGTTCGGAATCACTGCCCGCAACTCCATGATGCTGGTGTCCCACTTCGAGCACCTGGTGAAGCAGGAGGGAATGACCTGGGGCCTGGAAGCCGCGCTGCGCGGGACTTCGGAGCGATTTGTCCCCGTAATGATGACGGCGCTGGTGACCACCCTGGGCCTTCTGCCCCTGGCCGTGGGCAGCGGCGAGCCAGGGCGCGAAATCGAAGGCCCCATGGCCATTGTCATCGTCGGCGGTCTGGCCACCTCCACCGTGCTGAACCTGCTGGTGCTGCCGGCCCTGGCCCTGCGGTACGGGAGGTTTGCAGCGCCGCAGGAACCCGGCAACCCCGCATAGTACGGGAACAGTTCGCTATCCCGCCACTCCCGCCAACCCGATCTCAATCGCCCCCACAATTAAGTCGGCCTGCTCGTGGCTCAGGATCAGCGGCGGCGACAGGATCAACACGTTGCACAGGCCCGGCACGGTGTCGTTGTTCCGCCCGATCATCACCCCAGCATCGCGAATAGCCCGCTGGATTCGCACCATCTGCGCTTCGGCCAGCGGCGTACGGCTCTCGCGGTCGGCGACCAGTTCGATGCCGATAAGCAGGCCGCGCCCGCGGATGTCGCCGATCCAGGGTGATTCAAGCGCCCGCAGCCGCTCCAGCAGGTACGCGCCCACGCGCGCCGAGTTCTCCCACAGCCGCTCTCGGGTGAGAATCTCCAGGTTGGCCAGCGCCGCCGCGCAACTCGACGGGTGGCCGCCGAAAGTGGTCACCTGGATAAATTTCGCCCGATCGTCGGTCTCGCTCTGGAAAGCCTTAAAGACTCGGTCGGTCGCCACCGTGGCTGCCAGCGGCAGGTAAGCCGAAGTAATACCCTTGGCCAGGGTCATGATGTCGGGCCGCACGCCAGCGTGCTCGCAGCCAAACAGCCGGCCGGTGCGGCCGAAGCCGGTGATCACCTCGTCCAGGATCAGCAGCACGTCGTAGCGGTCGCAGATCTCCCGCAGCCTCTCCAGATAGCCTTCCGGCGCGGGAAAGATGCCTCCGCCGCCGATCACCGGCTCGACGATCACGGCGGCCACCGTCTCCAGGCCCTCCATGCGGATCACGCGGTCGAACTCGTCCGCGCAGGCCAGGGTGCAGCCCGGCTCCCGGCGGCAGAACAGGCAGCGATAGGGGTCCGGCGGCGGCACATGCAGGAAGCCGGGCGCCAGCGGCTCGAAAGCCTGCTTCCGCAGGATCTGTCCCGTGGCCGTCATAGCGCCCAGCGTGAAGCCGTGGTAGGCGCGGTGGCGCGCGATAATTTTGTAACGGTTCTGCCCCGGATGCGCCTGCCGGCCGTACTGCCGCGCCATCTTGAAGGCGGTCTCCACCGCTTCCGAGCCGCTGTTGCTGAAAAACACGTGGCCCAGTCCAACCGGCAGCAGCCCGGCCAGCCGTCCAGCCAGTTGCGCTGCCGGCCTATGCGTATGCGTGAGCGGATAGTAGGCGAGCTGCCCCATCTGCTCGGCCACAGCCGCAGCGATCTCCTGGCGGCCGTACCCCACGTTGACGCAAAACAGGCCTGCCATGGCGTCCAGGTAGCGGCGGCCGTCGGCGTCGTACACGTAGCAGCCTTCGCCCCGGACAATCTCCAGCGGCGGCTTCTCGGCCAGCCCCCGGTGCTGGAGGTTGCCGTGCCAGATGTGCTCCAGATCGAGTTCGAGGTTCGTGGAGGTGGTGGTTTTGCTCATTGCGGTTCTGCCCCTATTTTGCGCGGCGGGCCTCGCGCGCACCCGCCACTTGGCGCGAATTATAGCATCTGAGAAGCGCGGCGCGCCCGCGCTCATCGCTTGGAGCGCGCCCGTGCCAGATTGGCTCGGGCATCGCCGTGCGACGGATTCAGCCGCAACGCTTCCTGATAGTGCGCCAGAGCCTCGTCGATCTTGCCGGCTGCCTCCAGGTCCACGCCGAGATTGTTGTGGGCATCCGCATTCCCAGGGTCCAGCGCCAGGGCCTGCCGGTAGTGTTCGACGGCCTCAGCCGCGCGGCCCAGGGCATCCAGCGCCACACCCCAGTTGTTGTGGGCCTCGGCATGGGAGGGATTGAGCAGCAGCGCCTGCCGGTAGTGGGAAATGGCCTGTGCGAATTGCCGCTGCCGGTACAGCAAGTTGCCGAGGTTGTAGTGGGCCTCGGCGAATCCGGGCTGAAGGCGGAGGGCTGTTCGGTAATGTTCTAGGGCGGCTTCCAGCCGGCCCAGGGCCGCATAGGTATTGGCAAGATCGTTGTGGGCGGCGGCGAAGGCAGGCTCGACCCGCACGGCCTGCTCGAAGCGCCCGGCCGCCTCCGCCAGCTTCCCTTCCCGAAGAGCGGCGAGGCCGAGGTTGTAATGCGCGTGGGCGTGGTTCGGCTTGATCTGGATGGCGCGGAGGAAATGAGGGACGGCCTCAGCGTACCGCCCCTGGTCGGCAAGCGCTTCGCCCAGGTTGTTGTGGGCCACCACCGAATCGGGGGAGCCGGCCAGCGTGCGCGTCCACAGGCTGACCGGGTCCCGCCACACCTCGATCTGCTGCCGGGTCAGGGCGCTCAGCGCCAGCAGCACCGCCACGCCCAGCCCCCCGGCCAGGCGGGCAGGCAGCGCACCCACTCCGGCGCCGGCCAGCAGCGCCAGGCCCAGGGTCGCCAGGTAGGTGTGGTGGTCGGCTACGTACTGCTGCGGATCCACCCGGGCGATGGAAAGCACTGGCAACAGGCTCACCGCATAGCAGGCCCAGACCGTCACAGCGGCGGGAAAGCGCCGCCGCCACGCCACCGCCAGCGCCGTGATAGCCACCGCTACTGCCGCCCCGAGCAGAATCCGTTTGTCCCAAGGCGAGAGCCCGGCGGTCATTACATACTGCTGATACAAGGGATACGGGACGATCGTCTTCCACAGATAGACAGCCACCCCGTAAAGTGAGAGGCCGGCCCGCAGTCCGGGCCGCGCCGCCACGTGCTCGGCGAAGCCGGAAACGCCGGCTTTTTGCAAAGCGAATGCCGCCCAAGCCGCAGCAGCGGCCAGCGCCGCATACGGAAGCTTTTCCGCCCACACCCTCCGGGCCTCCGTCGTCAGCCACTCCCTCCAGCCGCCACGCAGCCGCCGCAGCGGGTAAAAGTCCAACGCCAGAAAGACCACGGGCAGGCTCACGGTGATTACTTTCGAAAGCAGCGCTGCCCCAAAAGCGGTCACCGAAACCGCCAGCCACCGGCGCCGGGGCCCCTCCTGGTGCGCCCGCAAATAGGCCAGCGCGGAGAGCAGGTAGAACAGTCCGGCCAGCACGTCGCGCCGCTCGCTCGCCCAGGCCACCGACTCGACGCGGAGCGGGTGCAGCGCGAAAAATAGGGCCGCGCCGGATGCCGCCCACACCTTGCCGCCCAGCAGCCGCAGGGCGACGAAGTAGAACACAGCAGCGTTGACGGCGTGGAGCAGAAGATTCGTCAGGTGGTATCCCTTGGGGTTCAAGCCCCAGATGACATAGTCGAAACCCAGGGTGATCCAGGTGAGCGGCTGGTAGTGGCCCAGGTGGAAGGTTGTGAACATCCACCTTAAGTTCGCCGCCCCCAGGCCGCGGAAATTCGGGTTTTGGAGAAAATTCTGGTCGTCGTCCCAGTTAACAAATTGGTTGTCGATGACCGGCCAGAAGACGGCCAGGGTGAGGACGGCCACCATCAGCGCCGCCGGCCACCGGGGCCCCCGACGGGACCTGCCGGCTTCCCCTTCGGCCTCCGGCCGACGCCGGGCAGCCGGCTTTCTCCCAGCCCTTAGCGGCATCGCTGTATTTTAGCGTGGCTGCGGTTTTCTTCTTATCCTGATCCTGTCCCTGTAGTAGAATATGTCAAGCATGCATACAAGCAGGTCCGTCACCGAACCGAATCTGTTCATCCCGCATCCGAACTTGTGTGACCGGATCAACCGCAACATCATCCAGTCCGAGATCGAGGGCGGGGTGTACCTGGACGATCTGCCGAAAGGCGCCGCGCTGGAAGTCGAGACCCAGAACCGTTCCTACAAGATCATCAACCGCGGCGGGGGCCAGGCGCTCATTTCCGGCCATCCGAAATTCTGCCCGCAGCCGGTGCTGGTGAGAATCCACGGTTCCAACTGGGGCGGCTCCATGCTCAAGGTCCGCTTCATCGGCCGGGGCATGCACCTGGAATTTCGCCACCCCGAGTTCCGTACCATCGTGACGTCGCGGGTTGTGGACGTCCGCGCCCTCCAGTAATTCCTACGCAACTCTTTGTCGCCGGGCCCCCGCCAACCTGCTCTGAAGCCGCCGAGAGCAACTTTTTTTTGCCCCGCAAATAAAACGTGATACTCTGTAATTGTTTTGACTTGCAGGACGGGGGTGTGAGATGAGTTACGACCACCCGGGAAAGAAGCTGGCCTGGATGGGAACGGGCGCAGCCATTCTGGCGGCGGGGGTTCTGCTGGGGTCGGCGGCGGGCCGGCGCCGCCAGCTGTCTGTCTCCCAAGACGTCCCTGAACCGGAGGACCTGGCCGACCGGCCGCTGGCCGCTGCGGCTCTGGCCGACAGTCTGACGGCGGCGCGCCGCGTCGAGCAGTTCGCTGGCGCCGTCGAGAGCCTCGGAGCCCGCCTCGACGCTGTGGAGCGCAGTTCCTCGGCCGAGCGCGTCGAGGCCGTCTGGCAGAAAGTGCTGCGCCTGGAGGAGCGGCTGGAGCAGATCCAGGCCGAACGCGTCCGGATACCGGGCCTCGAGACCGTTGTGGCGGAAGCCGAGACCCGCCTTTCGCCGCGGATCACGAGCCTGGAAACCCGCGTCGGCCAACACGAGGTCGCTATTCGCCAATTGCAGGCCCAGGCTGCCCAGACCGAAGCGAACCTTCAGAAAATGATCGCCGCCGTGGAGCGGCTGACCGACCAGATCTCCCGCGCCCTTCCGACGGCCCCCTTGCGAATGGAGCCCAAGCGCGAAACACTCTCCGCAACGCCCGAGGAAGGATCGGCGGAAGCGCCCGTTCGGGAAACCGCTGCTGCAGGGCAGCCAGCGGCTCCGCCAGAGTCTTATGACACGGCAGAGAAAGCCGGAACGGCTCGCTGGAAAGCGTTGGGCCTGGTGGGCGCCGTGGCCCTGGCCTTTTTGGGGTCCGGAGCGGCGCAACGCCCGGCGGCCCTGTCCCTAAAGGCCCCCGTCGCCGTCCAGGCTGCCTCGCCGGACAGCCCCGAGCGCCGCATCGACGCTGCAATCGTTTCCCTGACCCAGTTGCTCGATCAGCAGCCGGAAGAAACAACCTGGAAGTATGAGCTGGGCCGGCTGCACGCCATGAAGCGGGATTGGGCCCAAGCCGAACGCTGGTACCGCGCCGTGCTGGACGACAACCCGCACGATCCGCGCGCCCTGGCTTCACTGGCTGACGTCCTTAGCCGCGACCAGCGCCCCTGACTGTTTTTTCTTTTGCCGCTCAATAGCGAGGAGGGTCGAGCGAGGTCGGATGCGCGGCCGCCGGACGCCCTTCTTTGCTCTCTTTTCCGAGCGGAACCGCTGCCGGCAGTTTCTGAAAGGTGTAATACCAGATATAGAGACTGGCCAGATAGGTCCACAGCAGAAAACTGTCGGCTAGGTATACGAACTTGCCGCTCAGGCGCAGCGCATGGGCGATGGCTGCTCCACTCAACTGCAACCCCAGGCCGGACGTGATCAGGTAAAGCTGCCTGTCCTCGTGATTGACCCGGACCAGCATGCACCACAAAACGGCATTCAGGAGCACGGCGGCGAAATAGTAGTCACGTCCCACTTCGGTCATCCACGTCCACGCGTTCCAGGACCGCGGGCCCTGGTCGAGCAAGAGGAAACTGATCGCGGCCGTGATGACGGCGCCCAGCAACAGGCCCCAGTAGACCGCATCCCGATGCTTGTGGGTCTCCACGGCCCGGCGGATCAGGTGGATGATCACCATCAGTACCAGAAAGGTTCCTAGAAAATCACAGACCCAGTAAGCGCGCACAAACTTATCTGAGTTCACGCCGAAGTAATACCGGAAGGCAAGCTGAACTGACGTGGTCAAGAAGTAAAAAACTACCAGACCAAACAGAAGAGAATAACGACGGTACGCACCCCGCAGCATGGCCGACAAGACCATACACTGCAGGACAACCCCCAGAACCAGTACCACCCACTCGTGAACCGACATGCCGGCTTCCCGTAACGCTCTTTGCGCTTCAGCCGGCCAGCCGCCGATTCGACGGCCTACCTCCCCCGCGAATCAGCCCTTTCTTACAGGCTCACCGAGCGGGGGGATGGGGCGGTGGCGGCCAAATAGGCCCAATCATCACGACCGTCTTGCCGGGAGGATTGGGCGGTGGCGGCCAAATGGGCCCAATCTGCGGGGTCACGTCCACGGGGGGCAGCACCGCAGACGTCATCAGCGCCACTCCCGTGGTCTGCGGCCCCAGCAAACCCACCTGCTGTTGCGCAAAAACCACCAGAACAAACAGCGCTGCAATTGTAACACAAATTCCCATTCGCTTCATAAGGTTTTTCATCCCCTTACTCCATCGGATACCCGTAAACGCTAACGTTTTCAACTGTTTACCTAAACTCCTCCAGTTGGAAACAGATATCCCTCAACCCAAATGTTGATTACTCCCACATTGTGAACTGGGTGACTGTTCCGCTGGTCTAGGATTTCCCCAAAACTGGCTACCGGATTATTCCGAGTCCTGGAATTCGGCTTCGAGGATCAAGAAACAAGATTGGAAATGGATGTTTTAGGGGAGGAGAGACCTACTCAAGGGTGGTCAGCTTCCGCTGCAGGGCGTACTTCACCAGTCCCGGGACATCATAAATGTGCAATTTGCGCATCACATTGGAACGGTAAGTGTCCACGGTCTTGGGGCTGATGTCGAGGCGGGCGGCGATTTCCTTGGCCCGCATCCCCTCTACCAGCAACCCGAACACCTGGTATTCCCGCGAGCTCAACGTATCGAGCGGGTCGACCCCCGCCGGACGCCGCGTCGCTGTCAGCAGGGCCCGTGCTTCGAGGAGGGGGGAAACGTAAAACCCTCCCTCCATGATGATGTGAATGGCGTCCACAAGGTGGCGCCGGGGACCGTCCTTCAGCAGAAAGGCGTTGGCTCCAATGCGGAAAGCCTCCTCCACAATCTTCGGGTCCCGGCTAACAGAAAGAACCGCAATTTTCACCTGGGTACTCCACTTGCGCGTCCGGCGAATAACTTCGATGCCATGCAGCTTGGGCATGTTCAGGTCCAGGATGGCCACGTCGGGTCGCAACTCTTTGATCAACTCCGCGGCCTGCAGGCCGTCAGGGGCCTGGCCGATCACCGTCAGATCGGGCTCGCCAGCCAGCAGCGAGTCCACGCCCTCCCGTACGATGGTGTGATCCTCGGCCAGAATTACGGTGATTTTCCGCGCTTCTTTCATGGGAGTCACGGCGCCAGGGGCAGAGAGACCGACAGCCTAGTTCCCTCGCCCGGGGCGCTTTCGATCTGAAATACTCCCCCCAAAGACCGGACGCGTTGGCGGATGCTGGTCAGTCCGATCCCATCTTGGGCGGGCCGGGGCGCCCGGACGTCGAACCCCTTTCCGTCATCCTCCAGCACCAGGCTGATGCTTTGCGCGGTAACCGCCGTGCGTATCACCACGCGGTGCGCCCCGGCGTGTCGCAAAATGTTGGTCAGGCCCTCCTGCAC
>JACQDG010000434.1 GCA_016201185.1 Acidobacteriota bacterium
CCATTCGGTGAAAGCGATCTTGACGCGGCCGCGGGCACTCGAATCGGCATCGATCTGCGCTTTCATCTCGCGCAGGCTCCGCTCCAGGCCTACGGGAAGAGCGAACGCGGCCTCGGCAATGAACTCCGGTGCAGGGTCGCGCCGGCGGAGGTTCGCCGTGCCCACCACGAAATGCGTGGACAGGAACTGGTAGGCGTCCGGCCCCAGGCCCAATTGCGCGGCGTTCCATTCGCGGAAATGGTCCGGGTCCTGGCCGGTCGCAATCAGCCGGGCGCGCGCGTCCACGCGACGCACAGCGTCGCTGAAGGCTTTCGTCCGCGCTGCCACCTGCCCGAGCGTGGGATAGCCGATCTGGAAGCTGCCCCACAGCTCGTTGCCCAGCTCCCACAGCAGCCCGCCGCGGCGGTCTCCCCAGCGGTCGTTCACGTAGCGCACCCACTCCGCTGCTTCCTCGGGCGTGCCGCTGCCCAGGTTCAGCCCGATTTGCGGCTCGGCGCCCACCAGCTCGCAGAACCGCAGGAACTCGTCCGTTCCGAAGTGGTTGTATTCCGGAATGCCCCAAGCCTGGTTCAGCATGCTGACCCGCCTGTCCAGGGGGCCGACGCCGTCGCGCCAGTGATAGCCCGAAGTGAAATTGCCGCCGAAACGCACCAGCGGCGTCTTCAGCGCCCGCGCCATGGCGATCATCTCCGGGTCCATGCCGTCGACGTGATCGGCGGGGAAAAGCAGCGCCTGGTCGATCAGCGCGCGCCCGTCGTTGCTAAGGGCGATGACGAAATCGGCGAGATCGAGAGGCCCGAGTTGTCCGGGGGACAATTGCAGAGAAAATTCGTAGCGAGCCCATTGCTGAGAGGTGAGGTGCAGGGCAACCTGGGCCAGCCGGGCTTCCGGATGGTTGCGCCGCCGCAGCGAGACTTCGGCCCCCACCGGGCTGCCCGTCGTCCGGGCGTAGAGGCTGCCGGTGTACCGGAGCGTGCGGTGGACGGGCAGATAAACTTGCTGTCGGACGCCGACTTGGTGGTCCGGCAAGCCCATCACCAGCAGCGAGCGGAAGGAATTCGCGGCGTCATTCCAGCACGGCTCGTAGCGCCAGCCCTGCGAGTAAGCAAGCGGCTCCCAGGGTAAGGGCAGGCCCATGCCGGAGGAACGCGCTAAGGCCGGCTCCTGCCCCAGCATCTGCCGCAGATTTTCCCCGCTCCACAGGTTCTCCTCGAAGCTGGGGTTTTCCAGGATCTGCGCCCACAGACCGCCGTAAACAGACCGGCCGATGGCCTCCAAAAAGGTTCCGTAAATCGTGCGTGGAATTTCGTAGGATGCAGTTTTGGCGGTGTTGATCTCGATTGTGGCCTGGCCGCGCTCGGCGCGGACAAACTTGGATTGCCCGCTAACAGGGAGCCGGCTTAGCGCCAGCGTGAGAATCAGGATCCGACAGCGCATCTTTAGTCCACCCGGCCGTAGTCGGCCTCTAGTCGGAAACTCTCGCCAGGGGCCAGCCGGTGTTTTGCTGACCACAAGGCGAATGTCACACCATAAGGCCCTTTGGCCGTCCAGCTCAGCGCGCAGCGTCCCACCTGCTCCTTCCCAAACCGGTTGGCCATCGCCAGGCCCGCTGGGGAGTTCACGAGCCGCCACTCGCCATCCGGCTGCTCCGCGTTGTTGTAGGTCTCCGCACCCGTGGGCGGCTGCTCCGGCTGGATCAATCGTTTTTCGACGCGGCTTCCGTCCTGGCGGCGGAACGCGACCACGGCATCGTCGATGTTTCCTGGGTCGAACTCGCCGCGAGATTGCAGTGCCGCCTCCATGGCTTCCGGCCCTTTGTTTTCCACTATGGTTTCGGTGTGGACCGTATTTCCCTGGAGCCGGATCTTTCGCCGCAGCCGCATCCCGTTCGCACAGGTTCCCGCCAGCGTCAGCTCGTTCGCGCCGGACTTCGCATCGAGCTCCAACTTCGTTTCCCAGGCCCGCGCGTGAAAATCAGGATAGAGGAACACGCCCAGTCCGCCGGCGTTCGGGTACCCTCCCTCCCCGGAGTCAACCCGGCGCAACGCGTCGCGGCCGGTGTGTTTGTCGATCATCCGGATGACCCGCCCGCTCAGCTCCGGGACCAGTTCCACGCGCCACGCCTCATTCTCGAGCGTGGCAACAAGATATTGATTATAGGCGGCAAACTCATCCTCGTCCGCTTCGAGCCCCCGTCCCTCATGCACGCTGGTGATGCCAAAGCTTCGCGCCTGGCTCAGGAACGCCTGGAACCGCTGCTTCAGGCCGGTGAGATCGGCCGGCGCGTACCAGCCGCCCCGGACGTCGTAAGTTTTGGCCCGTAGCAGCTCCAGGTAGTCAATGGAAAGTCGCGCCTGGCGCACGCGCCGGCGCACAGCCTCGTTCTCCGCCGCAGCCTCGGCCTGCCGGAACAATCCACCCCCCTGGCGCAGAAAGTCCGGAGAGAAGTCCGGCACGGGGTTGATCCAGATATGCAGGCCGTTTCCTTGCGGCGGCATTCGCACTTGCCGGTGCAGCAGGTCAAAGTAGGCGCGCATGGCCGCTGCCGCCCGGCCGTAGCAGCCCTCCAGGAACTCGTCCACCGCCCGGTTCACGTCGGTATTCGGGTCCCACAGCAGCCGCGCCATCACGTAGGAGCGCAACTCAGCGTTCTCCCCCCCGCCGCCTTCCGGGTAGGCGCCCTCCAGGAACAGGCCCATCACTCCGTAGCGCCGGTACATCGGGATGTCGGCCGCCAGCTCGTCGAAATCCGGAAAGGGCAGCAAGTAGTGCGAAAAATTGGTGTTGTAATGCCAGATGTAGAGCCGGTCGGTGATCTTCGACCAGGCCCGCAGGTTCTTCAGGAAGTACGCGCTGCGGGGGCAAGCTTCGTACGGGTGAGCTTCGCAAACTCCGATGGGGCACAGGCGGATGCGCACGTTCCGCCGCGGGCGTGCCTTCAGCGGGGGCTCCTCCGAGTACCAGTAGGCCAGCGTGTCGATCAGCTTGTCGGGATGCCGCTTTTCAATTTCCGCGGCCAGCGCGTTTACGAAGCGCAGGATCGGCCCGGAGTGCCGGCCGCCTTCCTCCTGCTCCACGCGACGGCAGTTGTCGCACTCGCACCACCCTTCCGAGTCGTTTTGCGAAACGGAGTAGATGGCTGCTTCCGGGTGCTGCCGGATCCATTCCGTCACCGCCGCCACGCCGAGCCGCAGCACCTCCGGATTGGTCAGGCAGAGCTGGCCGCGCTCGGCGCGCCGCGCGCCATCGATCAGCGAGAAGTATTCCGGATGACTCTGGAAGTATTTCTCCGGGGTGATCATCTGGTAGAAAGTATGGACAAAGGGGTAGTACTGCAACTTGCCGCCGGTCGATTCGTCGAGCCGCGCGTAGTGGCCGTTGGTCCTATTGCGCGCCGCCCAGTCTCTGTCAAAGGCCTCCGTGAAGAACGGTTCCCGGTATTCGAAAGCGGGCTTCTGCGTCTCGTCGAACGGTCCGGCCGCGATGGTCGGCATTCGCGGAATCCGGCTGACCTCCGGGGTGAACCAGCGGCAGCCGAGCTTTTCGAGAAAGGCGTAAGCACCGTACATGGTGCCGCGCTCCCGACCTCCGGCAATCACCAGGTGCCGCCCGGCCGTCTTTAGAGCAAAGCCTTCGGGGCCGAGCTGGTCGAACGGGATGTTCAGGCCGAGGCGCCGCAGCATGCGGCTGTTGCCGACGAGCACCAGGTTACCGCGCGGATTTTCACGGTCAGTCACGATGGGAAGGCGCGCGCCCGACATCTCGTAAAGGAACTTCTGCAACTCTTCGGCGCCGCGCTTTTCCGAAGGCGAAGCATTGCGCGAAAGGCAAATGGAATAAGCCGACTTGCCGTCGCGCACAAGCGCGAGCTGGTTCGGGGCAGCCCACACGCGGGCGGCGCAAACCAGAGACAGAAGAAGAATGCTCCGCCCGATGCCGCCCCGCGTGATGGTCATATCTCGCTTCTATCCTAAACCCGGCCCGCGCTTTGGTGGTAACATCGTGCCGTGTTTCGTTCTAAGGTGACTGGGCCCCGGCCCGCCGAAAAACCGGTGGCGGCCTACGTGACTCTGAATACGATCTTTCGATGGGGCGCAGGAGGAGCAAGTGCTTCTCGGTTTGGCTTTGCTGGCGGCGGCCACGCCGCAAATTCACAATCCAGGTTTTGAAGCCCCGGAGCCGCTTTCCGGCTGGACCACGCGGGTCTACGGCAAGTCCGGGCGCGATCCGCTGATCCGCGCCGACACGAGCGAATTCAAGGAAGGCAAGCAGTCTCTGCTGATCGATGCTCCGGAACCTGCTCGCGCCGGCGCGTTCCAAACCCTGTTCTTCGAGCCGGGCTCGCTCTGCCGCCTGCGTGCGTGGGTGAAGACCGAAGGCGTGATGGCGAACGGCCGGCCGGCAGCAGGCGGATGGATCGAAGTTCGGACCCCCGTGGGCGCCATTGGCCGCAGTCGCGCCAGGACAGGCGCCTCCGCCTGGCAGCAGGAGGAATTTCTGTTCAGGGTTCCTCCTCCGGGCGAGGTGAGCGTCCATCTGAACAATTTTGCGCGTGGTGAGCCGCTGGGCACGGGAAAGGTCTGGTTCGACCACCTGCGGCTCGAGTCCGTGGCCGAGACTGAGCCCGACGAGGTCCGCATTTTCAACGACAAAACCAGCCGCGTCCCCATCGACGCCAAGCAGGAAGGGCAGTTCATCGAGCACCTCTGCCGTTTGGTGCCCTCCATGCTCGCCCAGCAGGTGGACGGCGACAGCTTCGAGGAGGAGCCGCCGTGGGCCGTCGGCTACAAGCGCGAAACCGACAAGCCCTATCGTCCATGGTACCCGGATGGCGCGGTGCACGTCGCCAGGTTCTCGCTCGACGCCGAGGGCGCCTTCAACGGGAAGCGGTCGCAGAAAATTGTGCTGCCTCTGGCGCACACCCGGGCCGGCATCGCGCAAGACGGCTTCTATTTGAAGAAAGGGCTCAGCTATCGCCTGCGTCTTCACATGAAGGCGGAAGGCAACGTGCCGGTCTGGGCGTCGCTGCGTGGCGGGGGAGGCGTGGTGGCCGGGCCGGCGCCGCTGGGTCGCGCCGGTGAAAGCTGGACCCCGGCCGAGGCGCGGCTGCGCGCTACGCGGGACATCGACAATGCCACGCTCGCCATCGAGTTCGAAGGACCGGGGACCTTATGGCTCGATCGAATCTATCTGATGGGAGATGACGCCGTGCTTGGCCTCTGGCGTCCCGATGTGGTTGCTGCGCTAAAAGATCTGCATCCCGGCGTCATCCGCTTCGGCGGCAGCGCCATCGAGAAATTCGAGTGGGACCAGACGATCGGCAACTGGGACACGCGGGCTCCATTCACCACCGTCTGGGGCGGCCTGGAGCCGAACTTCGTGGGGATCGAGGAGTTCGCCCAGCTTTGCCGCTACGTAGTGGCCGAGCCGCTGATCTGCGTGCGCTTGACGGGGAAGCAGCCGGCCGATGCCGCCGCCCAGGTCGAGTACCTGAACGGCGGGTCCGAGACGCGCTGGGGCAAGGTCCGCGCGCAAAACGGCCATCCCGAGCCTTACCATGTCAAGTACTGGCAGATTGGCAACGAGGTCGGTGGACCAAGCTACGACGCCTCCTTGAAGGACTTCGCCGAGGCCATGAAGCGGGTCGACCCAGCGATCCGCGTCCTCACCGCCTATCCTTCCGAGGAGAGCCTCCGGCGGGGCGGCGGCCTTCTCGATTACCTCTGTCCCCACCATTACGAGTGCGGCGATCTGGCCGGCAAGCAAGCGGATTTTGAATCCCTGGGCCAGCAAATCCGGCGCTACGAAGGAAAGAACCAGGTCCGGGTCGCGGTGACGGAGTGGAATACCACGGCTGGGGCGTTTGGCCTGGGGCGCGGCATGCTCCAGACGCTCGGCAACGCCTTGGGCTGCGCGCGCTACCACAACCTGTTGCAGCGTTACGCTGACCTGGTCGAGATCGCCATCCGCTCGAACCTTATTGACAGCTTCGGCTCGGGCATTATTATGACCGGCCCGGGTTGGCTCTATTTCTCACCGACCTACTATGCGCAGCAGCTTTACGGCAAGGCTGCCGGCTCCTATCCTCTCCGCGTGGAGCGCCCGGGCGACTTGCCCTGGCGCCTCGAGGAGCCGGACTTGAGCGCCACCATCAGCGCAGATGGAAAGACCCTGCGAATCTACGGCGTGAATTCCACCGCGAGCGCAGCCAGACTGCGCTTCCGCTTCGTGAATTTTCCCCCCGCCGCTTCCGGAAGCGCCTACACCTTGAAGGACCGTGATGGGCAACACACCAGCGAAGTCATGAATACGCCGGAGTACCGGGATCGAATCCGGGTCGAAATCCGGCCGGCTCAGATGCGAGGGGATACGCTGGAATTTGCCTTCGAGCCTTACACCTTGACCCTGCTGGAATTGAAGCTGGGCGGCTGAGGCACGGGGGGACGCCCTCACCCCTTCAGCGCGGAGAACAGCTTGGTGAGGCTGTCCCTGGCGTCGCCGAAGAGCATCATGCACTTGGGATTGTAGTAAAGGTCGTTGTCCACGCCGGCGAAGCCCGGGCGCATGCTGCGCTTCAGCACGATGATCGATTTGGCGCGCTCCACTTCCAGGATCGGCATGCCGTAGAGCGGGCTCGAGCGGTTGCGCTTGGCCGCCGGGTTGGTCACGTCGTTGGCGCCCACCACCAGGGCCACGTCGGCCTCGCCGAAATAGGGATTGATCTGCTCCATCTCGTACAACTGGTCGTAAGGGACGTTGGCCTCGGCCAGCAGGACGTTCATGTGCCCGGGCATGCGGCCGGCCACGGGGTGGATGCCGTAGAGCACCTCGATCCCGCGCGCCTCCAGCAGCTCGGCCAGCTCGCGGATCGTGTGCTGCGCC
>JACQDG010000435.1 GCA_016201185.1 Acidobacteriota bacterium
ATGCCGTCTACCGAGAAGCCTTGGCGGCGGCTGCAGACTTGGAAACTACCGCGGCCTCCGGGCCGGGGCCGTTGGCGGTCACCGCCGGCAGCAGCCCGAGGATGCGACGCAGCTCCGTGTTCAGGTCCTCGCGGATATCCGGGTTGTCTTTCAGAAACTGCCTTGCATTTTCGCGGCCCTGGCCGATCCGCTCGCCCTTATAGCTGTACCAGGAGCCGCTCTTCTCGATGATATTGTGTTCCGCGCCCAGGTCGATCAAGTCTCCTTCGCGGGAGATCCCCTCGCCGTAGAGAATGTCGAACTCAGCGGTGCGGAACGGCGCGGCCACCTTGTTCTTCACGATCTTCACTTTGGTGCGGCTGCCGACTACCTCCTCGCCGTCCTTGATCACGTTGGTGCGGCGGATGTCGGCGCGCACCGACGCGTAGAACTTCAGCGCCCGGCCGCCGGTGGTGGTCTCCGGGTTGCCGAACATGACCCCAATCTTCTCCCGGATCTGGTTGATGAACATCAGGCAGGTCTGGGACTTGGACACGATGCCGGTGATCTTGCGCAGAGCCTGGGACATCAGCCGGGCCTGCAAGCCCATGTGGGAGTCGCCCATCTCGCCGTCGAGCTCCGCTTTGGGCACCAGGGCCGCCACCGAATCCACCACCAGCACGTCGATGGCGCCGGAGCGAATCAGAGCCTCGGCAATTTCCAGCGCCTGCTCGCCGTAATCGGGCTGGGAGATCAGCAGGTTGTCCACGTCCACGCCGAGCTTGCGAGCGTAGATCGGGTCAAGGGCGTGCTCGGCGTCGATGAAGGCCGCCATGCCGCCGGTTTTTTGCGCCTGGGCGATGGTCTCCAACGCCAGCGTCGTCTTGCCGGATGCTTCGGGGCCGAAAATCTCCACCACGCGGCCCCGGGGAAAACCTCCCACCCCCAGGGCGTAATCCAAAGAAATCGAACCGGTGGGGATGACAGCCACCGGCACAATGGCGTCCTTCGAGCCAAGTCGCAAAATGGATCCTTTGCCGAACTGCTTTTCGATCTGCCCGAGGGCCAGATCCAGGGCGCGGGCCCGTTCCCGCTCGTCCATAGCGTGCTCCTTATCCGTTCTGGTTGCTTACCTGCCCCATTGTAGCATGGGCGAACAAAAAGCGAAAGGAAAATTTTGGCTACTAACGCGCCGGCGCGTAGTAACCCTTGCGGGCGCGCACCCGCAGATCCTTCGCCAGGGTATGAATTTCCACCTCGTGGAAGCGCCCGTCGGCCACGAACGGACTCGGGGCGTACAACAGGAAGTATTGGTGCCGCAACTCGTTGGCGATGTTCTCGAACGATTGCGCCAGGTCGGTCGCCTGGAACGGGTAAAAGCTCAAGCCGCCGGTCTGCTCGGCGAATCGCTGCAGGACCTTGTCCCCTTCCATCTTGACGCCGCTGCGGTTGGTGGAGACGGTGTAGAGCACCGCTTCGGCGCGGTGGGCCATCTCCAGGGCTTCCTCCCGGCTCACTCGGCTCTGGTTGTCGTCCCCGTCGCTCAAAATGACCAGCGCCCGGCGGAACTGCTCGGGCGGGGAATCCTCGGGCAGCTTGTCACGGCAGGCGAAGTAAATGGCGTCGTACATTGACGTGCCGCCGCCGGCACGCAGGCCGCGCACCCCCTTGGCCAACTTTTCTGCGTCGTGCGTGAAATCCACCGCCAGTTCGGCCGCCGTATCGAAGCTCACCAGGAACGCCTTATCATTATCTTCCCTTAAAACGCCACGGATGAACTCGATGGCCGCCTCCTGCTCGAACCGGAAACGGTCGCGGATGCTGTTGCTGGTGTCGATCAGGATTCCGATGCGCAAAGGCAGGTTGCTTTCCCGAGCGAAGCCGATGATCTGCTGCTGCTTCCTGTTGTCGAAGACCTTGAATTCATTCTGCTCGAGGTCGGTAATGAAACGGTTCTTCTTGTCGGTGACCGTGAACAGCAAGGGGACGCGGGGCACCTCGACGACGATGCTGGCTTCCGGTTGGGCCGCGGCAGGGCGTTTCGGGGCCTGAGCTGCCAGCGGCAGGAGGCAGAGGAAGAAAACCAGACCTACCCGCATGAATGGACTTCTCAATCCGTATTATAACAGGACGAGCTCGGACCGACCCGCCCGCAGATGCGAGAGGTGAGCCTCGAGTTCGGGCGGCAGCGCAGCGCGCACGGTGATAGGCCGGCCGTCGGCGGGATGGGAGAAGATGATTTCCCGGGCGTGCAGGAAGTACCTCGGCAGGGCGGGCTGGGCTGGAGCGCCATAGAGCGTGTCGCCGACCACCGGGTGGCCGGCCGCAGAAAGGTGCACCCGGATCTGGTGGGTGCGGCCGGTCGAGATCCGCACCTCCAGCAGCGAGAACCCCGGCCAATCCTCTAGCACTCGAAAATCGCTGACGGCGGTGCGGCCTGCCCGCGCCCGGGCCGTCATCTTCACGCGGTGGCGGCGGTCGCGGCGGATCGGCATTTCGAGCCGCGTCCATGCCACACCGTTCTCGACAACCGGCCGGCCCCATTTTCTCCGGCCCGCAACTGAGAAGTTGCCGTGGACCAGGGCCCAGTAGGTCTTGCGAACCTGCCGGCGCGCGAACTGCTCGGCCAGGCGAAGATGGGCCGCGTCGGTTTTGGCCACCAGCAGTACGCCGCTGGTGAGCCGGTCGAGGCGGTGGACGATGCCCGGACGAGCCTCGCCGCCGACCTGCGAAAGCTGCCGGAAGTGGTGGAGTAGGGCGTTCACCAGGGTGCCCTCGCGCCGTCCGGCGCCGGCATGAACGGTCATCCCAGCCGGCTTGTGGATGGCAACGAGGGTTTCGTCCTCGTAAAGAATCTCCAGGGGGATCGGCTCCGGGTGAGCGGCGTGAAGGGGAGATCGAGGCTCACGCCCGGTGTCCGGCAGCTCAATCCGCTCACCGCCGTGCAGCCGGGTCGAAGGCTTGGCGGCGCGGCCGTTTAGGCGCACCTGTCCCGCCTTGATCCACTCTTGCAGCCGCGCCCGGCTGGTGTCTGGAAGCTCGCGGGCTAAGTACTGATCCAGCCGCAGTCCGGCATCCTCTTCGCGGGGCGTCAGCGTCATGGCGGTGCGGAAGGGCCGTGCTATTCTTGAGGATCACGAAGCCGCGGTTGTATGTCAAGAAACATATTCTTGCAATTTGTTTTGCTTACTCTGCTGGCCGGATCGGCAGGGGCGCAGGCTCCGAAGCAATCCGTGGCCAGCGGGACCCGGTACCGGCGCTTGGCGGTGCGCAACGCCATGGTGGTGGACGGCAACGGCACGCCGGCTGCGGGCCCGAAGGATATTGTCATCGAGAACGACACGATCGCCGAGATCGTCCCGCTCAGCCCGGCGGCGCTGGACCGGGGCGGCCGGGGCCGTCCCGCCGCCGACGTAGAGATCGACGCCACGGGGAAATACGTGCTGCCCGGGCTGATCAACGCCCACGCGCACATTCAGGAGGAGCGGGGCAGGGTTCCGCAGCCGCTCCAATACGAGTTGAACCTGTGGCTGGCCTGCGGCATTACGACTGTGCGAGACGTGGGCAGCGACACCAAGCGGGCGCTCGAACTCCGGCGGCTCAGCAACGAAGGGAAAATCGCCGCGCCGCGCATTTTTGTCTATCCCTTTTTCGGCCGGCCGCCGGCGCCGTGCAACGCCGAGGAAGCGCGGGCCCGGGTGCGGGAGTACAAGGAGATGGGCGCGGACGGCATCAAGGCCCTGCATCTGTACCGCGATGTCATGGCCGCCATGCTGGACGAGGCGCACAAGCTGGGGCTGCGCGTCGCCCACCACGCCGGCGTGGAGGAGACCAACGCCTGGGACGACATCAAGTTCGGCACTACCAGTATCGAGCATTGGTACGGTATACCGGACGCCGCCATCGAGGGCGGGGTCCAGAACTTCCCCTCGACCTATAACTACAACGATGAGGGGGACCGTTTTCGTTACGCCGGTCGGCTGTGGCGCGAGGCCAACTGGGACCGTCTGACGAAGGTGCTCGATGGCATGGTGCAGGCAGGCGTGGCCTGGGACCCGACGCTGAACATCTACGAGGCCAGCCGCGACTTACAGCGGGCGCAGACGCAACCCTGGTTCGCTGAATACCTGCACCCGGCGCTGGAGGATTTCTTCCGGCCTAACCCGGCCTCCCACGGCTCCTATTTCGGCGTGTGGAGCTCCACCGATGAGGTCTACTGGAAAGAGAATTACCGCCTCTGGATGGCGGCGCTGCGGGAGTTCGACCGCCGCGGGGGGCTGATCGGGCTGGGGGACGATGCCGGCTATATCTACCAGATGTACGGCTTCGGGCTGATCCGCGGCATGGAGCTCCACCAGGAAGCGGGTTTCCATCCGCTCAAGATCATCCAGCAGGCGACGGGGAACAACGCGAAAATCCTAGGGCAGGAAGACCGCCTGGGTCGTCTCCGCGTCGGCCACAAAGCGGACCTGATCGTAGTCAACGGCAATCCGCTCGAAGACCTGAAGGTGCTATACCCGACAGGCGTGGACGAGGTCCGAGGGGACAAGTCAGTCCATACCGGCGGGATCGAGTGGACGATCAAAGACGGCATTCCGTACCACGGCCCGACGCTGCTGGCCGAAGTGAAGGAAATAGTGGCGAAAGCCCGAGCGGAGCGCGCGAAAAAGATTTCCCGCGAAGTGACGCCGTAAGGTTTCGGGCCGTTTCCGCCTTGCTCCCTGTGCTATCCTGAAAAACTACGCGCGCAGCGCGGCGGGACGGGGCAGACCTGTCCGCACCTATGCCGGCCCGGGAAAGTGAAGCGCTGGTTCTGCGCACCTATCCGTTTCAGGAAGCCGACCTGGTGGTGAGTTTTATTGCCCGGGATCAGGGGCGGCTGCGGGGCCTGGCGCGCGGGGCGCGGCGGCTGAAGAGCCGCTTCGGCGCCGGGCTGGAACGGCTCGCGCACGTGCGCATGTTCTACTTCCAGCGCGAGAACCGCGAGCTCGTGAACCTGGACAGTTGCGAACTGATCAGCTCGCAGTTTGACGCCCTGTCGGATTACTACATCGGCGTGGCGCTGGATTTCCTGGCGGAAGTTTCCGAGCAACTCCTGCCGGAGCACGAGCCCAACGATCGATATTTCCTGCTGCTGCTGCTGGTGCTCGACTACATCCGAAACGGGGCGCCCGGCGAGGATGCGGCCGCAACCCCGGCGTCCCGGCTGCCGGCGGCGCTCGCTTACTTCGCCCTGTGGGCCGTCCGGCTGGGAGGGTGGCTGCCGGATTTGACCTGCTGCGTGAGCTGCGGCGTTTCGATGCCCGCTGGCGAGCGGGCCTATTACGCGCGCAGCCTGCCCGGTTTGGCCTGTGGGCGCTGCCGGCCGGAGGGCGCCTGGACTCTGACGCCTGAATCCCGCGCCATCGCCGAGGAGATGCTGCACGCCTCGCTGCGGAAGCTCGCGCCACGGGGCGGGGACCGCCGCCCGGCCGCCGATTTGCGACAGTTCCTGCTGCAGCGGCTGGAGGAGCACTTCGAACGTAAGCTGGTGACGGCGCCCCTGCTGAGCGAATTGTGAAGCCGGCCGAATTGCAATGCAAACTTTCCAGAACGTTGTTTCTCAGCTTAAGCAATACTGGTCGCGGCAAGGCTGCCTGATTCAAGAGCCCTACGACCTCGAAGTCGGCGCCGGGACGATGTGCCCGGAGACGTTCCTGCGCGTGATCGGGCCCGAGCCGTATCGCGTGGCCTATGTGCAGCCGAGCCGGCGTCCGGCCGACGGGCGTTACGGCGACAATCCCAACCGGCTCTACAAGCACTTTCAGCTTCAGGTGATCCTCAAGCCGGCTCCCTCCGACATCATCGAGCTGTACTTGAAGAGTCTCGAGGCCATCGGGATTGACTTGCGGCGGCATGACTGCAAGCTCGAAGAGGACAAATGGGAGGCCCCAACGCTGGGCGCCTGGGGCATCGGCTGGCAGGTCATGCTGGACGGCCTGGAGATCACCCAGTTCACCTACTTCCAGCAGTGCGGCGGGCTCGACCTGGACCCGGTTTCTGTCGAACTGACCTACGGACTCGAGCGGATCACGGCCTTC
>JACQDG010000466.1 GCA_016201185.1 Acidobacteriota bacterium
GTGGTACCGGTATCTGGATTTCATGGACGGCGAGATCCGCGAGCTGCTCACCAACTACGGGGAGATCGGCGGCATCTGGTTCGACGGCTGGTGGGACAAGCCGGCGGCCGACTGGCGGCTGGAGAAAACCTACAAGCTGATCCACGACTTGCAGCCGGCGGCGCTGATTGGCAACAATCACCACCGGCTGCCCTTCGAGGGCGAGGACTTCCAGATGTTCGAGAAGGACCTGCCGGGCGGCAAGACGGCGGAGTTCAATAAGGATGCCCAAGTCGGCAAGCTCCCGCTCGAAACCTGCGAGACCATCAACCAGGCCTGGGGATACAACCAAAACGACCACAAATTCAAGAGCACGCGCGAGCTGGTGCACTACCTGGTGCGGGCCGCCGGCCACAACGCCAACTTCCTGCTGAACGTGGGCCCGCGGCCGGACGGCGCTATCCAGCCGGAGTTTGTCGAGCGGCTGCGGGAAATGGGCGCCTGGCTCGGCAAAAACGGAGACAGCATTTACGGGACCCGGGAGGGCCCGGTGCCGCCGCGAAACTGGGGCGTAACCACGCAGAAGGGCCAGAAGGTTTACGTCCACATTCTCGATCTCGAGGACGATGTGCTAGCACTCCCCCGGCTGCCCGGCAAGATCGCCAAAGCGTCGCTCGTGAGCGGGCGCGCCGTGGAATTCAATGAGAACAAGCTGGGGGTGATGCTGAAGGTGGATCAGGCTTTGCGCGACCCGCTTGACACGGTGGTGGTTCTGGAAATGATGTGAGGGCGCGAGCGCTCATATGGCACCTGAAGAGCTGAGGGGCACGCTGCGCGGGGTGATTCCTTTTCCCGTGACGCCATTTCAGGCCGACCTGTCGCTGGACCTGGAAGGTTTGCGGCGGAATTTGCGGTTTCTGTGTCAGCATCCTTTTGCCGCGCTGGTCACAGCCGGCGGCACGGGCGAAATCTACTCGCTCACCCCCGAGGAGCACCGCGCCGTGGTGGAAGCGGCGGTGGTCGAGAGCGCCGGTCGCGTGCCGGTGATTGCCGGGGTGGGCTTCGGCAACCGGATGGCGGTCGAGATGGCGAAGCAGGCCGAGGCGGCCGGCGCCGACGGCATTCTGGCCCTTCCGCCCTATTACTGCAACGCCTCGGACGACGGGATGTTCGAGTATTATTCAGCCATAGGAGCCGCGACCCGGCTTGGCCTGCTCATCTACACCCGCGACTGGGCCAATTTCTCCTCGGCCATGGTGGAGCGGCTGGCGCGAATACCCAATTTCATCGCTTTGAAGGACGGCCAGGGCGACATCCGCGCTCTCCAGCGGATTCGCGCCCGCGTGGGCGAGCGGCTGGAATGGATCGGCGGAGTGGGCGACGACCTGGTGCCGGGCTATTACGCGCTCGGAATCCGCGCCTTCACCTCCTCGATCGCGAATATCGCACCCCGGCTGGCGCTGCAGCTCCACGACCGCGCCACCGCGCTCGACTCGGACAGCGTGTCCCGGCTCATGTCCAACTATGTCGTTCCTCTCTACAATATGCGCGTGCGGAAGCGGGGCTACGAGGTCAGCGTGATCAAGTCGGCCATGCGCATCCTGGGCATGCCGGCCGGCCCAGTCCGCCCGCCGGTTGTTCCGATCCGCCCGGAAGAGGAGAACGAACTGCGCGCCTTGATGGAGCGCTACAAACCGGTCCTTTCGGAGTACCCCAAATGAAACGAGTTGCGGTTTGCTTTTTGATTGCGGGCTCCTTGCTCGCCGAAGAAGGTTTCACCCCCCTGTTCAACGGCAAGGACCTCTCCGGATGGGAGGTCGATACTCCCGGCCTGTGGCAGGTACGGGACGGCATGATCGTGGGCCGGTCGTCCGGCCTGAAGTACAACGATTTTCTGCGCACCAAGAAGCACTACGCGGATTTCATCCTCAAGCTGTCGTTCCGCCTGATCAATGGCGAGGGTAACAGCGGGATCCAGTTCCGCACGGAGCCGATTCCGAATTCCCACGAAGTCTCCGGCTACCAGGCCGATATCGGTCAGACCTTTTGGGGTTGCCTCTACGACGAGTCCCGCCGAAAGAAGGTTCTGGTCCAGGCAACCGCTGAAAGCCTCGCCAAACTCGACAAGTTAGGGTGGAACGATTACGTCATCACCGCGCGGGGGAGCCACATCACCCTCGATCTGAACGGCGTCCGCACGGTGGATTACCACGAGACCGAGCCAGGCATGGACCAGACCGGCTTCATCGCCCTGCAAGTCCACGGCGGCCCGCCCATGGAAGTGCAATTCAAGGACCTGCGCATTCAGGAACTGCAGAAATAATTACTTCACCCAGATCGTCGCGCAGCCCATGCTGCCGGCGTCGCCGGCGCGCCACTCCAGGTATTGCCCTCCCGGCTGGAGGCTGGGCGGCACGATGGCGTTCACCTGGTAAACTCCCGCCAGCCCCGGGGCGAGTCCGGCAAAGAGCACGCCCGCGGGCCGACCTCCGATAAGCACCTGGGGAGTGAAAGCACGCGCTGGAGGAGAAGCCGGAGCAGGGACGCCCGCGCGTACAATCGGGTCAGTGGGGCCCAGGCCGATGCCGTAAATCTCCAGCGCTTCTCCGGCGGAGGCGGGATGGTCCTGGTCGGCGAGAATGCCTGTGCCACCATGAAGGGCCGCGGCCTGGCAGAAGTTGCCCGAGGAGAAAATCGCTGGAGCGAAGCTTTTCACATCGGCGGCGCCCGGCGCCGACGGCGTGCCGTCGTCGAAGTGAAACTGAAAAGCGGCGGGGCCTTCCGGGATCTCGGGCGGCAACTGCGCGTTCACCTGCCACGGCGTTACGGCGAGCACAGGAGCGGGGCGCCCATTTACCAACAGCGAAACGCCGGCCAGGGATTCCGGAAGGGGGAAACGGGAGGCGGTTGTCAGCCGGTCGCCGGCGAGGTTTGTTCCGTAGGCGGTTAGGAGCGATCCGGGCGAGGGTGCGGAAAAGAAGTCAGCAGCGCCAACCACGCCGCCCGGGCTTAGCGCGTGCGGGGCATAGAGGGCGCGCAGGTCGCCGCCGCCGCTGCTCACCGTGTAGATCGCGCCGCGCCCGAAGCTCTTGGGACCGGCGGTGAAAGCCACCCGCGAGCCATCGTCGCTGATGGCGGGATCCTGCGCCGAGGACATCTGGAAGCTGGTCAGGGCCTGCAAGGCGGTCCCGTCCGAACGCGCGGTGTAGATCTGTCCTTTGTGGACGAAGGCAACCAGTCCGCCATCGGCTGAAATCGAGGGAGCCGTGCTCGGTTCGGTTCCGGTGGTCAGCGCCCGGAGACCGGTCCCGTCGCTGTGCGCGACCCACACACGGGTGGTCTGATCCGGCTTTCCCGAATCGGGATCGCGGTTGCATTCGAAGGCGATTGTGCTTCCGTCGGCGCTGATTGCGGCATTGAAGGAGAAAATAGAAGGATCATTGCCGAACTTGGTCACCGGCTGAATATTCGACCCGTCCAGCCGCATGAGATAGACGTCCCACGCCGACGCGGCGAAGGTGGGGCCCGCAGGCGCGCTGCTCGTGAACACAACCAGGCCGTTGCGGCTGATCACTCGCTGGGGTCCCGGCGCCAGGGCTCCGCTATATATCGGCAGGCGGGCCACACCGGCCCCCGCCGTGCTGGCCACGTAGAAAGGCTGCTGGCGCGCCGTGGAATACAGCACTTTGGAGCCGTCAGGAAAAAGATGCGGCGTGTTGACGCAGGTAAGGAAGCAGCTTGGGCAGAGAGGCTGGATGCAGCCTTCGCGGTCGACGGCCACGGTGCGATCTACGCCCGTGGCCAACTCGATCGTATGCACTTCTTCCGCACGGTCGGCGCTGCGGACCAGCCAGGTGAAAACGGCCCGCGAGGCATCGGGCGCAAGCGAGACCGCGGTGGCGCCCTGAGGCCGGAAAGTGCCGCCGGCCAGCTGGGTTAAGCGGCGCAGTGCCGTCCCGTCCGACATAACTATATATAGGTCGGTGGTAGGAAAGGTGGCGCCCTCCGGGGTGATTGCCGAGCCGAACACCACGGTCTGCCCGGCACGGTCCACGGCTGGGGGAAGCAGAGGGATGGACCGCCCCTCAATCAGAATGGAAATGGTGCTCTGCGCTCCCAGCACCATCGGCCAGAGCAACCAAACTGCCCAGCGCATGGCCACGGGCCCTCTCGTTTCCAGTATAGTCCGTCTGATGGATCAAAGGGTGGGATGAGATTCTTGTGAGCCCATATTGCCATCCATTGGCGGTTCTCATTCAGTAGTTCGGCCCCATCTTTTCCCAATCCTCACCCGCCCGGCCGTTCAGGTCCCACACGACGTTGCCATCGCGGATGGTCAGCTCGCATTCGAACTTCTGGGTTCCGTAGTAGCGCGCGTTACGCACGTCGAGGAAGCCGAATTTGCCTTTCATCAGCCGCAGCACGGCCACGTCGGCCCCCGCGCCCACGGTCAGGTGGCCGAGCTCGGGCCGCTTGATCTCGACCGCCGGATTCACGGTGGACATTTTGATCACGTCCTCCAGCGGCACCCCGAGGTTCAGAATTTTTGACATGGTCGTCACCATGTCCTTCATGCCGCCGTTCATGCTACTGACGTGCAGGTCGGTGGAGATGGAATCCGGGATCCAGCCTTGCCGGATGGCCGGCACAGCCTGCCGCCAAACGAAGCTGCCAGCGCCATGCCCCACGTCGAACTTCACCCCCCGCTTCCGCGCCTGCGCCAGATAGGGCAGCACTTTTCCCTCGTCATCGAGCATCGGCACCACCCCCAGGTACATGTGCGTGGACATGTCTCCCGGCCGCAGCTTTTCCAGGACCAATTGCTGATAGGGCCGCTCCGGACGAAACGTGCCGAAATCGACCATGATCGGGATGTCCGCCATCCGGCCTGCTTCCACCGCCCGCTCCACGGCGATCCATTCCGGCCCCGCGTAGTGGGCCGTCTTCACTCCCACGATAGCCTGGGGAAACTGTTTGGCCACCTGGGCCGTGGCCTGAGGATCCATGTCCTCGGTGTTCTGTTCGATGGGGCCCCCGCCCATGCCCCGGCCCACGATGTTCAGCATGGCGAGCACGCGGGTCTTCGAGCGGCCGATCACGCGATCTTTGAAGTCGGGAAAATTCCGCCAGCCGGAGCTGCCGGCATCCACCACCGTAGTCACGCCGGAACGGAAGGCGTGGTCGTCGGGGTAGACGCTGAAGTCGCCCGAATAAGCGCCGCGCATGCCCGTGCCGGCGTAGACATGGACGTGAATATCGACCAGGCCCGGCACCACGTACAGCCCGTCGACCGGGACGACTTTCTTGGCCCGGGGAGCGGGAATGTCACGCGCCACCTCGGCGATCTTGTCGCCCGCGATGGCCACGTCCATCACGGCGTTGCGCTGGTTCTTCGGGTCGACGACGTGTCCGCCTTTGAGCAGAAGATCGTAAGGCGCCTGCGCCCGGGCGGTCGCAGCGATGCACAGAAAACAGGAAAGCAGCAGCATGATTTTCATTGCCGGTTCTCCTCGAACACGGGTATTGTAGCCAAGTTTTCCGGGCAGTGGCCGTGAGGGAGTGGTTTTCAGCGACGTGGCCTGGTTTGCCAGAGGCGCGGCCCGGCGGTTATATTGAAAGCTACGGCCATGGCCAACGAAGCCCCCCTTGTCGCGGTGATCATGGGCAGCAAGTCGGACTGGGAAACCATGCGCCACGCGGGCGAAATGCTCGCGCGGTTCGGCGTGCCGCACGAGTGCCGGGTGCTTTCGGCCAATCGCACTCCGGGCGCGCTTGCCGAGTACGTGAGCAAGGCCGAGGGACGGGGGGTCGAAGTGCTCATCGCGGCGGCGGGGGGAGCCGCGCACCTGGCCGGCGTGGCGGCGGCGCACACCATTTTGCCGGTGCTGGGAGTGCCGATCGAGAGCCCGGTGCTGAAGGGGATGGATTCCCTTCTTTCGACGGTGCAGATGCCGGGCGGCATCCCGGTCGGGACGATGGCGATCGGCAAGGCCGGGGCCGTTAATGCCGCTTTGCTGGCCGTGGCTATTTTGGCTAACCAGCGGCCGGAGCTGCGGGAAAAGCTGCGGGAATTTCGCGAGGAGCAGTCGCGGATGGTGCTCGCCGAAACGGTTCCGTAAGCGCCGCATCCCGGCGGCCGGCATCCTGCGCGGAGCCGGCGTAACCTACTCCAATGACCAGCAGCGAGGACCGACAGAGAGCTTTATTCGCCGCCCTCGAAGAGCGCCTGCTCGTGCTCGATGGCGCCATGGGCACGATGCTGCAGCAACAGCATCTCACGGCGGCCGACTTCGGCGGGCCCTCGCTCGAAGGGTGCAACGAGTACCTGAACAAGACCCGCCCCGACGTGGTGCGGGACATCCATCGCGCCTACCTGGAGGCCGGCGCTGATATTATTGAGACCAACACCTTCGGCTGCACGCGGATCGTGCTGGCCGAGTATCAGGTAGCCGGCGAGTCCCGCGAGTTGAACATTGCCGCCGCTCGCCTGGCTCACCAGGCCGCCGAAGAATTCTCCACGTCACAGAAGCCTCGGTTTGCCGCCGGCTCCATGGGTCCCACCACCAAGGCCATCACCGTCACCGGCGGCGTGACCTTCGACGAGCTGTGCGAAGCCTACTACGAGCAAGCCCGGGCATTGGTCGAGGGCGGCGTGGACATTCTGATTCTCGAGACCTGCCAGGACACGCGGAACGCCAAGGCCGGGCTGCTTGCCATCCAGCGCGTGGAGCGCGAGCTCGGACGCAAGATTCCCGCCATGGTCTCCTGCACCATCGAGCCCATGGGGACGATGCTCGGCGGCCAGACGGCCGACGCCTTCTGGGCCTCGGTGTCGCATGTTGACCTGCTAACCATCGGCCTGAATTGCGCCACTGGGCCGGAGTTCATGACCGACCACATCCGCACGCTGAGCGAACTGGCATCGACGTGCGTCCACTGCTACCCCAACGCCGGTCTGCCGGACGAGGAAGGGAAGTACGCGGAAACGCCGCAAACCCTCGCCGAGCAACTGGAGCGCTTCGTCCGCCACGGCTGGCTGAATATCGTCGGCGGCTGCTGTGGGACCACCGCGGAGCACATCCGGGTCCTGGCGCAGATGGCCGAAGGCAAGCGCCCGAGGGCCGTGAAGGAGCCTTCGCGGCGCGCCTTCTACTCCGGCATCGAGCTGGTAGAGGCCGAGGAGAGCGCCCGGCCGCTGCTGGTGGGCGAACGCACCAACGTGATTGGCTCTCGCCTGTTCAAGAAGCTGATCGCCGAGGAGCAATGGGAGGAGGCCACCGAGATCGCCCGGCGCCAGGTGAAGAACGCGGCGCAGATCGTCGACGTCTGCCTGCAAAGCACGGATCGCGACGAGATCCGCGACATCCCCGCGTTCTACGAGAAGCTGATCCGCAAGATCAAGGCGCCGATCATGATCGACACTACCGACCCCCGGGCGGTCGAGCTGGCCCTTACCTATTGCCAGGGCAAGAGCATCATCAACTCGATCAACCTGGAGGACGGGGAGGAAAAATTCGAGCGCACGTGCCCCATGGCGCGAGCCTACGGGGCGGCGCTGGTGGTCACCGGCGACGCCAACTACATCGGCGGCGCGGTGGAGACGATCGAGGGGGTGCGCCTGATCCGCGAAGAGATTCCGCACGCGAAGACCGTACTGGGAATTTCCAATATCTCTTTCGGCCTGCCTCCGGCGGCGCGCGAGGTGGTCAACTCGGTTTTTCTTTACTACGCCACCAAGGCCGGCCTGGATCTGGCCATCGTCAACGCAGAGAAGCTGGAGCGCTTTGCCTCCATTCCGGAAGAGGAGCGACGCCTGGCGGAAAGCCTGCTGTTCAACACGCCCCCGGCCGAGGTTCCCGCCGGCCACCCCGCGGCTGAGCTCGTGAAGACGGCTCCTGAAGACTGGCGCCGGCAGACCGAGGAGCAGAAGGCCGCCATCAACCAGTTTCACATCGCCGCCATCGCCGAGCACTTCCGCAAGGCCGGGGCCAAGGTGAAAGCGAAGCCGCAGGACCTGCCGCTTGACCAGCGCCTGGCGAACTACATCCTGGAGGGCACGAAGGACGGCCTGATCGCCGATCTCGACCGCAAGCTCGCCGAGGGTGCGGCGCCGCTGGAGGTCATCAATGGCCCGCTGATGGCCGGCATGGCGGAGGTGGGGCGGCTGTTCAATAACAACGAGCTGATCGTAGCCGAAGTGCTGCAGTCGGCCGAGGCTATGAAAGCCGCCGTCAGCTACCTGGAGCGGTTCATGGAGAAGGCCGAGACGGCCAGCCGGGGCAAGATCGTACTGGCCACGGTGAAGGGCGACGTCCACGACATCGGCAAGAACCTGGTGGAGATCATCCTGGCCAACAACGGCTACCGGGTGATCAACCTGGGCATCAAGGTGCCGCCGCAGGACCTGATCCGCGCCTATCAAGAGTATCAACCGGACGCCATCGGTCTTTCCGGCTTGCTGGTGAAGAGCGCCCAGCAGATGGTGATCACGGCCGGCGACCTGCGCGAGGCCGGCATCCGCGTGCCGCTTCTGGTGGGCGGCGCGGCGCTTTCGGAGAAGTTTACCCGGCTCAAGATCGCCCCTAGCTACGGGGAAGCCGTGTGTTACGCCAAAGACGCTATGACCGGGCTGCGGCTGATGAACCAGCTCATGGACCCGAACGAGCGAGAGGCGGTTCTGGCGGCCCACTCCCCGGCCGCGGTGGTCCCTGCCGAGAGAGCGGCGGTGGAGGCGCCTGCGTTGATCTCCGAGACACGTAGCAGCAAGGTGCGGGCCGATATCACGATTCCGCCCGCTCCCTATCTCGACCGCAAAGTGAGAGACGTTCCGCATCTGGCCGAGGTGTGGAGCTACATCAATCCCCACATGCTTTACGGCCGCCACCTGGGTTTCAAAGGCCATTTCGAGAAGCGGCTGGCCGAGCGCGACGAAAAGGCGCTGGAGCTGTATCACCGGGTCGAGGAGCTGAAGCAAGGGGCGGCGAAGTTCATGAAGGTTCGCGCGGTGTGGCAGTTCTTCGAGGCCGAGTGGGACGGCAACGCGATTCGTCTGTTTGCACCCGGCGGATCGAGCCCCATCCACACCTTCCGCTTCGGCCGCCAGCCACGGCCGGGTGGCTTATGTCTGAGCGATTACATCCTGGACGCGGAGGACGGCCCGCGGGACCACCTGGCGATGTTCGTCGTTACCGCGGGCGAAGGCATCCGGGGGAGGGCGGAGGAGGCCAAGCAGGACGGTCTGTATTTTAGGGCCCATGCCTTGCAGGCCCTGGCTATCGAGACGGCCGAGGCCTGCGCGGAATGGCTGCACCGCCGCATCCGCGAGGACTGGGGCTTCCCCGACCCGCCATCCACCACCATGCAGGACCGCTTCACGTCCCGCTACCGCGGCAAGCGCTACAGCTTCGGCTACCCCGCCTGCCCCAACCTGGATGACCAGCAGGGCATCTGGAAGCTGCTGCACCCGGAGGAGATCGGCGTGCGGCTCACCGAAGGCATGATGATGGACCCGGAAGCCAGCGTCAGCGCCCTGGTCTTCCATCACCCGGATTGCGCTTATTTTACGGCGAGCGAAGAGAAGGAAGTGGTGATGGCGTAAGGGCGCTGGCATTAGCCCCCGTCGCGCCGACGGTCCGTGGGAGTTCAACGAACGCATTTGCTGAGGAGCCGTCCGCCTGGAGCGGCAGTTCCAGGCTCTCCTCTTGAAACAGGCACACAGCCTGCCGGCTGGTATCGCAGTAATACATGGTAAGGCCGATCTGGAGCAGCGACTCTCCTTCCGGCGCCGTGAACGGAATCCGGATTGGCTGCCCCGCAGGGTGGGAACTGTGCATGGCTTCGCCGCCGTTTACCATGAGCACAGCTTCAATGGGGGCATCCGGGTTCCACTTATGGCCCTCCGGAAGCTCCACTGTGACGCGCAGCTCGGCCGCGCCTGCCCTGACCTTCTGCGGCTCGAGGCGCACCGGCTTCGCCCGCCACCGGGCCAGCCGCCGGACCTGGCGCAGTTGGAAAGTGGAGACCTCGCGGGTGGCGAGATCGACCGTGCGAATGACGTGGTTGTTCGTATCGGCGATGTAGAGGCGGCCGCCGGTCGCCGTGATGCCCGCCGGCTCGTCGAACTCAGCCGTCTCACCGCTGCCGTCGCGAAGCCCGGCCCGCCCGCTTCCAGCAAAGGTCACCGCGGCGCGCGTCTCGGGGAAAAGCCACTTGATCTTGTTGTTGTAAGTGTCGGCCACGTAGAGCGAGCCGTCCACCCAAACCACGCCCAGCGGGTGCTGCAACCGCACCTGTTCGCCGATGCCGTCGATGTCGCCGAAATCGAACAGGTCCTGGCCGACGATGGTCGTCACCCGGCCGCGCGGATCGATGTCGGCGGCGCGAATGGAACTGACCTCGCTGTCGGCAAAGAACAACTTGCGGCCGTCGGTGGTGACGCCGCTCGGCTGGGCGAGCGCGGCTTCCTCGAGCGGCCCGTCGATGTGCGCCTCGCGGCCGCTGCCGGCGTGGGCGCCGATCACCCGCGTCGCCAGATCCATCTTCCAGATCTGGTGCATTCCGGCCATGGCGATGTAGAGCTGTTGCTCGTGAAGCACGAGATCCCAGGGGGAATTCAAGGCCCGGCCAGCCGCCGGCCCGGGCCGGCCATTTAAGTCGCGACTCTGGCGTCCCGTGCCGGCCACGGTCTCCACCCGCCCCGTGCCCAGGTCGGCCCGGCGGATGGCGTGATTTTCAGTATCGGCGATATATAGAACGTCACCGTCCAGCGCCAGGCCGTTGGGGTGATGGAACCGGGCGGCGTCAAAATCGCCGTCCGCCAGACCGATTTCGCCGTCGCCGATCACCTCCTCGACCGTCCCATCGTCGAGCGCAGCGACCACAATCCGGTTGTGGTTCGAGTCGGCGATGAACAGCCGGCCGCCTTCGGGGTCGGCCAGCACTTTGCCGGGAAAGGAAAGCAGCGACTGCGGGGTCCGTGCCGCCTCCAGCATCAACCCCAGCGGCCGCCGGTCGATCTTGCCCTCAGCGTCGAAGACCTCCACCACTTTGCCGATGATCTGGTCAAACGGCTCGAAGATTCCCTCCCCGGAATGCCCCCCGATGACCTTGCCCTCCGGGTCAATCAGCGCCACCGTCGGCCAGGCCCGGACGCCGTACTGCCGCCACATCCACATCTGCGTGTCGTTCACCACCGGGTGCTCGATCTCGTAACGCAGCACCGCCTGGCGGATGTTTTCTGTCTCCCGCTCGGCGGCGAACTTGGCCGAGTGCACGCCCACCACCACCAGCTCGTCGCGATACTTGTGTTCCAGCTTCTTCAGGTCCGGCAGAATGTGCATGCAGTTGATGCAACAGAAGGTCCAGAAATCGAGCAGCACCACTTTGCCGCGCAGCTCGCGCATGGAGAGCGGGCGCTGGGTGTTCAGCCACGCGGCCCCCGGCGGGAAGTCGGGAGCATGAATGTCCCCTCTGTATTCCGGCATCTGGCCCCAGAATATTAGAACAAAGACGGATCAAACGGGACCCGGATGGCCGTCCCGCCGCGGCTCGGTTCGATGACGATCTCGCGCCCTTCCAGGCGGATATCGCGAACCCCGTCGAAGCCGTCAGGCACGGGGACCATCACCGCCAGGTAGCGCGCCGTCAGCTTCGCCTTCGCGTCGAGCCACCCGAAGGTCGGCGTGCCCCAGAGCTCCGGCATCCGGAAATAGGACCGCGCCGTGCTGCCGGCGCGCGTGTTGCCGAACTCCATTCCCCGCGTCTGCGCTTCTCCCTTCCACGGCAGGTGCATGCGATCGCGATTCTGCTCCCACAGGTTCAGCCAGGGGAAATCGCGGCGCTTAAACATGTAAGCAACAAGCTGCCGGTATTCCGTGTTGAGGGCCGAGATAAACTCCACCTCGCGCGACGGGTCGAGCAGAAAATATGCCATGTCCGCGCTGCGCGGCTCTTGCGAAAAGCGCCGAAAGTCCCGTTCCGACACCTGGGGCCAGCGTCCTTCACGCCGCTGGTCGCCTGAGCCGCGCTCGCCTTGGGTCGCCGAGGCGTCAAAGAAGGCAGACTTGGGGTCCACGAACGGCGGGCCGAATGTCACGTGCTCGACCCAGCCGAAGGGGCGGTCGAAGGCGGTCTTGTTCTCGGCCGTTTCCTCGAAATAAAGCACCGGCTCGCCCGGCTTAAGGCGAAGCGTGCGAGTCAGCGCCGTCCGCGACTCGGGCAAGTCAACCCGGTAGGTGAATGCAAGGCTGCCGGCTGACTCGCGGGAACCGACGTCATACCACGCCAGGTTCGACACCTCGCCGTGGAAGCTCAGCCCGGCGCGGAACTCAGCCTCCGACGGCGCGCCCCAGTAGTCGAAGCACACGTTGTGGCCCATGATGCCGGCGAGCGTCGCCGCCTCAGAGTCGGTCCCGTATACCGAGCCGTATTTCTCCTTGCTGTAGGTAGAAGGCTCGATGGATGGCCAGGGCGGGATCCACAAGGGATTGACCTCCCGGCCGCCGGGCGGATTCTTGAGGACGAGCTCGGCAACGTGGCCCCCGCCCTTCAGAACCGTGACCCTGAGCCGGTCGTTTTCGAGCCTCCAGGCCCTGCGGCCGCGAAATTCCACATCTTTCTGGCCCCACAGGACCGAGGCCAGTAGTGTTCCTAAAAGCAGCGTTTTCATTGCGCCTCCCACCGAACTACGCCATTTTCCCGCCGTGCCTGAACCTTCCCCTTCCTTCGCAAATACTCGAGATGTGCTAAAGTTTCCGCCACCGCGAACCGTTCGTTGAGCGGCGAGAGATGGTCGCCCCACACCTGAGTGACGATCTCGTACGCCATACGCC
>JACQDG010000456.1 GCA_016201185.1 Acidobacteriota bacterium
CGGTGGAAAGCAGCGCGTCGGGCCGCTCCCGCGCGATGATTTCCTCCAGGTACTCGAGGCTCAGCGGCTCCACGTAGGTGGCGTCCGCCAGCTCCGGGTCCGTCATGATGGTGGCGGGGTTGGAGTTGGCCAGCACCACCTGGTAGCCCTCGCTCCGCAGCGCCTTGCACGCCTGGGTGCCGGAGTAGTCGAATTCGCAGGCCTGGCCGATGACGATCGGTCCCGAACCGATGATCAGGATCCTGTGGATGTCGTTGCGCCTGGGCATTTCACTCTTTCTGCATCAGCTTCACGAACTCCTCGAACAAGTAGTGCGAATCGTGCGGCCCCGGGGACGCCTCGGGATGGTACTGGACGCAGAACACCGGCTCGCGGCGGTGCCGGAATCCCTCCAGCGTCTGGTCGTTCAGGTTCACGTGGGTGATCTCGACCTCGCTCTGCTTGAGCGAATCCGGATCCACGGCAAAGCCGTGGTTGTGGGAGGTGATCTCCACCCTCCGGTTGGTCAGGTTCAGCACCGGGTGGTTGACGCCGCGATGCCCGAATTTCAGCTTGTAGGTCTTCCCACCCAGCGCCAGCCCGAGGACCTGCTGGCCCAGGCAGATGCCGAAGATCGGCACGCGGCCGATGAGCCGCCGCACGTTGGCCGTCTGCTCCACCAGTGGCTCGGGATCCCCCGGGCCGTTCGACAGGAACACGCCGTCGGGCTTCAGCTCCAGCACATCCTCCCAGCTCGTCAGCGACGGCACCACGGTCACCCGGCAGCCGACGTGCACTAGCCTTCTCAAAATGTTTTTCTTGATGCCGAAGTCGTAAGCCACCACGTGGAGCCGAGGCTCACGCGCCGGGCCTACGGGTTCCGAGGGCGAGCAGGCCTCCACGCCGGCGGTCCATTCGTAGCGATGCTTGGTCGATACCCCGGTGGCCAGGTCCAGGCCGCTCATGGAAGGGATCTGGCGGGCTTTTTCCACCAGCTTCTGCCCGTCGCTTTCGATCGACGAGATGACGCCGCGCATCACGCCGCTGGAGCGCAGCCGCCTTACCAATAACCTTGTATCGATCTCGGAGATGACGGGAATGCTGGCGCGGGCCAGAAAGTCGCCGGCGTGCCCGCTCGACCGCCAGTTGCTGGCGATAGTGGAGAATTCCCGCACCACCAGCCCCTCAATGTACGGCCGGGCCGATTCGCTGTCCTCTCCGTTGATGCCGTAATTGCCGATTTGCGGGTTGGTCAGGATGACGATCTGCCCGCTGTAGGATGGGTCAGTGAAGATCTCCTGGTAGCCGGTGATCGCCGTATTGAAAACAACTTCCCCGTAACATTCCGCTTTCGCTCCCAGGCTCAAACCCTCGAATACGCTCCCGTCTTCGAGGGCCAGGATGGCGTCAGTCAATAGTGGTGGTCTCCTCGGAAACTCAGCGCAGCACCCCGAACTTGTCCGGGGGCCAATAGACAAAGACAGCCTTGCCGTAAATCCGTTTGCGCTCTACTGTGCCCCAGGTGCGGCTGTCGTTGGAGGCGTTGCGGTGGTCGCCCAGCACGTAATAGTGGTCCGGCTCGACCTTCACCGCCGGGTAGCTCATGTGGTCGCGGTACTGCTCCGCCACGTAGTCGTTCCCGGGGGGCTTCCCGTTCACCAGGACGGCGCCCCGGTCGATCTGGACCACGTCGCCCGGCAGCCCGATCACCCGCTTGATATAGGACTTCGAGGAATCGAGAGGAAACCAGAACACCACGATATCGCCGCGCTGGATGTCCTCGAAGTGGTAAACGAACTTGTTGACGAAGATCCGCTCCTGGTCGGTGAGCCAGGGCATCATGCTCGTCCCCTCGACCTTGACCGGCTGGTAGAGGAAGACGATGACCACGGCGGCGATGATCACCGAAATGACAACGTCGCGGATCCAGGTGCGCAGGTCCAACCACCACGCGCCGCCTTCCGGTTTATGATCGCCAGACTGTGGCCGCTCCGGCTCAGGCATGGTTTGCTGCTGGTCGTTCCCAGAAATCTGGTATCTTCCTTTTTATCATGGAGGAGGGTACACGGGCAAGGGTCGAGCTGATCATCCCGGCGCTCGACGAGGAAGGCTCGATCGGCCGGGCGCTTGCGGAGATTCCGGAGGGGCTGTACGACCGGGTTCTGGTAGTGGATAACGGCTCGACCGACGGCACCGCCGGTGTCGCCCGCGCGGCCGGCGCCACGGTGCTCCGCGAGCCCCGCCGCGGTTACGGCGCCGCCTGCCTGCGGGGCATTGCCGCGCTCGATCCGGCGACCGCCATCGTCGTCTTCATGGATGCTGATGCCAGTGATGTGCCCGCGGAAGCAGCCTCGCTCCTCGAGCCAATCCTCGATGGACGCGCCGACCTGGTGATCGGCTCGCGCGCGCTGGGCCGGAGCGAAGCCGGCTCGCTCACTCCCCAGCAGCGCTTCGGCAACCGCCTGGCTACGGCCTTGATTGGGCTCCTATACGGCCACCGCTACACAGACCTGGGGCCGTTCCGGGCGATCCGCGCCGCGAGTCTCCGCACCCTCGGCATGCGCGACCCCGGCTACGGCTGGACGATCGAGATGCAAATCAAGGCGCTGAAAAAGGGGTTGCGGGTGGCTGAGGTTCCGGTCTCCTACCGCCGCCGCATCGGCCGCAGCAAAATTTCCGGCAACCTGCGTGCCAGCATCGCCGCCGGGGTAAAGATCCTGTGGACCGTGGTGCGGCTGGCGATGTAGAATCGGCCCCTATGAAAAGAATTCTGCTGTGCGCCTTCTGGGCGGCCCTGCTGGCGCCTGCGCGCGAACTGGACCGCGTCGAGCGGCTGCTCGAAGAGCTTACTAATGCCCCCGGGCCCTCCGGCTTCGAAGGCCCGGTGCGCGCCGTCGTTCGCCGGGAGCTTTCACCGCTGGCGAGCCCACTCGAGACCGACGGCCTCGGTTCCCTGATCGCCACTTTGCCCGGCTCTTCCGGCGCGCCCCGGATCATGATGGCGGCTCATCTCGACGAGCTGGGCATGTTGGTCAAGTACGTCACCCCGGAAGGATTCGTCAAATTTCAAACCCTGGGCGGCTGGCTCGATCAAGGGCTTATTAACCAGCGGTTCGTGATTCTTACCTCCAAGGGCGCGGTCGAGGGAGTCACGGGCCTGAAGACGCCTCACATTATGGCGCCCGAGGAGCGCACCAGTCTGGTCAAGCGGGACCGCATCTTCATCGACGTCGGCGCCGCGAGCCGCCAGGACGCTGAGGAGCGCCTGGGCATACGCCCCGGCGACCCGATCGCGCCCGACAGCCGTTTCGCTGTCCTCAACGACGGCCGGGTGTATCTCGCCAAGGCCTGGGACGACCGCGTCGGCCTGGGAGTGATGATCGAGGTGATGCGCCGGCTGAAGGCGAGCTCGCCGCCCAATTCCGTTTACGCCGTCGCTACTGTGCAGGAAGAAATCGGCCTGCGCGGCGCCCACACCAGCAGCTACCAGGTTAAACCTGACATAGGTATCAGTATCGAGGCCGGTGTGGCCGCCGACTACCCCGGCATCTCCCGCGACGAGGCGCAGGAGCGGCTCGGCGGAGGCCCGGGCATCTTCCTCCACGACAGCTCCATGCTTCCCAACCTGAAGCTCCGCGATTTTGTAGTGGAGGTGGCCCGCCAGCTCAAGATTCCCGTGCAGTTCGAGGTGCTGAGCGGTTACGGCGAGGACGGCGCCGAGATGCAGCGGGCTTACAGTGGCGCGCCCAGCATCAACATCACGGTTCCCGTCCGGTACCTGCACAACCACAACGGGATCATCCAGCGCGATGACTTCGACCGCGCCGTCGAGCTGATCACCGGGCTGATCCGCCGCCTGGATGCGGCCACGGTTCGCCGGCTGAAGAGCTTCGAGTGAGGGACCCGGCCGCCGGGATTACTCCAACCCCCACAGCGGGCGCCGGACTTTCTTATAAGTGAACCGCGCCGGATTGACGGCCGTCAGGCCTGGGGTATCGACCTCGATGATCTCCCCGGCAATCGGCTCGTAGGCCGCCCGGAAGGCCACGGCCGCTTTCACTACCAATATTTTCTGCCGTTGCGGTTGAATACCGGCGCTGAGCAATTGCTGCAGGCTGAAGGGGGGCTCGCGCTCGGTGGTCAGCATCAGTAGATTCGGTGAGTCCGGCCCGCCGCCCTCCACCTCCACTAGGGCCGTCAGCCCCTGATTGTGGTATCGCCGGCCGCCATGGCGCACTTCGGTTTCCACGTATTTGCCGTCGCAGATCAGGCGCACTCGCCCGCTGACTTCCACCGCGTCGCCGTGCAGCCGGTCGCGCTTGCCGCCTACGCGAGCCCGAAACAACCCGCCTACCACCGCGTGCACCGCCGCCTCGACCGCCTCCGGATCTGACAAGACGACCACCCACCCCTGGGCGTTCTGCCGCAGCAGCTGGGCAAGCAGGAAAGTGCTGTCGCCGGCTGAGCCTCCGCCGATGTTGTCGCCCATATCCACCAGCACTACCGGGGTCTTCGCGGAGACCATGGCCTGGCGCACGGCCGCAGCCGCTTCCGGCAGCTCCAGCTTCATCCGCTCGCGGCTGGCCCACAGCAGATCGCTCAACCGCTGGGCTTCGGCCTGGGCCAGCGCCGGGTCGTTATCCGTTACTACTACTACCGATGGCCCCATCTGCGGCACATCGGCGTACTGGTAGCCTGCCGAGACGCTGGCTGCGAGGATCTTGGGGTTCTGCTCGAGCCGCCGGCTCTCCTCCACGATCGGGGCCAGCGGCTCAAGACTGGTGTTGTGGTAGCGGATGTTATACACCATGGGCGGCTTGGCCAGCGCCTGCGTGGGCCGCGCTTGGCGGTTGAGGATGCGGTCGAGAATCTCGGCCGCTTTGACGCCGCGCTCGCGCTGGTCCACGTGGGGGCAGGTCTTGTAAGTCAGCAACGCGGTGGAGTGGCGGACGATCTCGGGGGAAATGTTGGCGTGGAAATCGTGGGTGACGACGATCGGGAAATTCGGCCCCATGGCCTGGCGCAGGCGCCGGACGATCTCAGCGTCGGCGTGCGGGAATTTTTCCGTGACCATGGCCCCGTGCAGCGCCAGCAGCAAGCCGTCGAGCTGCGGCGCAGCCCGCAGCCGCGCGGCCAGTTGATCGGTCAGGCTGTTGAGCGCCGCATCGGTGACCGGGCCGGCGGGCGTCGCTTCGGCCACCAGCGCCGGATATATCTCCAGGCCGAACTTCCGGGCTCCGGCGATGAATCCGCCCACCTCGTGCTGGCTCTCGCCCCACTCCGCCAGGATGGCGTCGCCGGTCTTGAGATTGCTCCGCTCGAAGGCCGCCCGGTCGGTGGCCAGCGTGCTGAAGGAATTCGACTCGTGCAGAATGCCGCCGATGGCCACCCGCGGCGCAGCTCTCGCCGAACCCCAGGCCGCTGCCAGAAACATGCTTGCTCCCGCCACGATTGGGAATCGACTGCTCATCGCCGCCCGCGGTTACAGCAACGCGGCATCCAGCGCTGCCTCGGCGGCGGCGGCTTCCGCCGGCTCGGGGCTTCGTCCCCGCAAGTGGTTGAGCAACCGTTCGCGGGAGCCGTCGAAGAAGTCGCGGGCCAGCCGGTCGATGACCATTTCCAGCGCCGCCTCGCGGGAGATCAGGGGGACATAGAAGTGCGCGCGTCCCTGCTTGCGCCGGCCGGCTGCGCCTTTGCGAGCCAGCCGGTCGAGCAGGGTGAGCACGGTGGTGTAGGCCAGCGGGCGGCGGCGGTTCATCTCCGTGTTCACCTGGCGCACCGTGGCCTCGCCGAGTTGCCAGAGCGCCTTCATGGCTTCCAGTTCCAGCGGGGGCAGCAGGCGCCCGTGGTTCCCTCCGCGGTTGAATGGTGGTGGGCTAGGAACCGTCATCGCTTTTCAAGGCTGATTGCAGCTTTTCCCCTAACAAACTCGTGGGCTGGGGCGAATGCGTGGATTCCGCTGCGGCAGGGCGGGGAACTGCCGGCGCCGCCGGAGGGGGCGCGGCGGGCCCTTCCCGCCGGCTCGTTTCGCCCACCGCCGGCTCTTCGGCCAGGTACTTGTCTTTCTTCAGCAGCGTCCGGTCCAGCGCCGCGTTGTACGCCGTCCAGACCCCCTCGATGTTCCGGTCGTTCTGGGTCGA
>JACQDG010000437.1 GCA_016201185.1 Acidobacteriota bacterium
AACTGGCGGCCCGGCAACGGCCACCACTCCGCCCGCCACGATTTCAAAGTGGACATCAAGGACCCCGACCACCCCATCACGCGGGGCCTTAAGAAATCCTTCCCCCAGGTCAACGACGAGCTTTACGCCAATCTGAAATGGCAGCCGCCGGACAAATACCACGTGCTGGCCACCGCCTGGGACGACCATTCTCTATACCAGGGCAAGGCGCGGCAGCCCACACCCGGACCGGGCCTCGATCAGCCCATGCTGTGGACCGTCGACTACGGCAAGGGCCACGTTTTCGCCACCGCCCTGGGGCATGACCCGGAGGCCATGAAGAGCACAGGTTTCATCGTCACCTTGCAGCGGGGCGCGGAGTGGGCCGCCACGGGCAAGGTGACCCTGCCGATCCCGGCGGAGATGGCGCAGTGATGGGCGAGGTACGGCGGAAGCTTGCTAGAATAGGCTCTTCAACTTCAGCGGGGAACCATCCAGATGCCCAACACTTTTCTCGTGCCCGAAACCAAGGTGGAGGAAAACGGAACCGGCCGGGTGCTGGAGCTGGGCGCCTCGGCGGGGGGTACGCTTTTGCTTACCATGGGTATTACAAAGATCGTTGAGCAGGAAAGCCTGGACGTCGCCATCCTGGGCTCGGCCGACGGCAACGACTGGCCGGCCAAGCCGTTGATTGCGTTCCCGCAGAAGTTCTACGCCGGCGATTACTCCATCCTTCTCGATCTGAGCGCTCACCCCGAGATCCGCTTCCTGCAAGCCAAGTGGCAGGTGAACCGCTGGGGTGTGGGCTCCCAGACGCCTGTGTTCACCTTCTACGTTTTTGCCGAGCCGGTGTCGGCGGCCAAGACGGCCTAGGTTGCCGTACCACGCCGTCGGAAGTAGAACACCGCTCCCACCCCCAACGCGAGCAGCGTGCCGCCGACGGACTTCAGTTCGAACAGCCACACGCTGGCCGTGTCCGGGGGAGGCGCCAGCGCCAAGGCGATCGCCAGCAGGGTGACCACGGCCCCGATGCCTCCAACTAATATCACGCCGGGCTGGCCGCCGGGGACCAGCACGTGAGCCGGGGCTGATCCGCGCCGCGGATCATGCCGCAGCCGGATCAAGGCCAGAAAAAAGTAGACATAGTAAACCAGCGCCGCAATCACGCTCATATCCACCAGCAGCAGATAGGCCCCCCGGGCGGTCTCGCCGATCTGGGACATCAGCAGCAGCACCGTGCTCACGATTCCCTGCACCAGTAAAGCGACATGCGGCGTACGCCAGCGCGGGTGAACGCGCCCGAAAGCCGCCGGCAAGCGCCGGTCGAGCCCGATCACAAACGGGAGCCGCGCCGCTCCAGTCACCCACGCTCCAAGCTGGCCCGTCAGCCCGACGACGGTGGTAACTGCCATGACCGGGCCCAGCCACGGTGCGTTCATCCTTTCGCCGGCCGCCTGCACGGCCTGCACCACCCCGGTGACCACGTTGACGTCGCGCGCCTGCAGGATCAACAGCAAGGCTGCTGTGCCCAGCATGAAAATCGCCGCAATGGCAAAACTCGAGAGCAGCGCTGCACGGGGAATGTCGCGCTGCGGGTGCCGCATCTCCTCGCTCATCACCGGCGCCAGTTCGATGCCCACCAGAGCGAAGGCAATCTGCGACCAGTAGTTCAGCTCGTGGAAGCTCCAGTTGGGAACCAGTTGGCTCGCGGCGAAGGAAGTTGCACTGGCCGACCGGGCCCAATAGAGGATCCCCGCCCCTACCAGCAGCGCCCCGGCCAACCCCAATGCCAGGCCCCCCACGTTCTCCGTCCATTTGCCGACGCGCAGGCCCACCAGGTTCGTCAACACAGGAATCCAAAAGATCACCAGCGAGCCGGCCAGGAGAAACCAGCGGTTCTCGCTGAGCCACAAATACCGCGGCCCGGCCATGTAGACGCCCATGCCCGTAATGGCCAGCGCCAGGTTGGGAAAATAGACCAGGTTGCTCCACCAGGCGATCCAGCCGCAGGCGAAGCCGTGCCACTCCCCGAAAGCCTCCCGGGTCCAGACGTAGTAGCCGCCCTCGGCTGGAAAGCGCGTCGCCAGCTCCGTGACCGTCAGCGCGCAGGGCAAAAAGAAGAAAAGCACCGCCAGCAGCCAAAGCGCCAGCGCGCTCGGCCCGATACGCGCGGCCGAGGCGATCCACCGCACGGCTACCACCGCGGCAATGTTGAACAGGACGATGTCCCATAGGCCCAGCTCGCGGCGCAGTTGGGAAGCGACGGGGGAGGAAACCGCCTGCGCGCTCTCCGGCATCTCAGCCGTGACCGTCGTGCGCGGAGCGCTCGGATTCTGCGGCGTGATAGGAGCTCCGCACCAGAGGACCAGCCTCGACGTGGGCAAACCCCATCCCATAACCGGCCCGGCGCAGCGCGCCAAATTCGTCCGGCGAGTAGTATCGCACAATGGGCAAATGCTGGGGCGAGGGCCGCAGATACTGGCCGATGGTGAGAATGTCCACACCCCGGCTCGCCAGGTCGCTCATTACTTCCAGCAGTTCGGCTTCGGTCTCGCCCAGGCCCACCATCAAGCCGGACTTGGCGGGAATAGCCGGCGCCGCCTTCTTGGTGTAGCCGAGCAGATCCAGCGACCGCTCATAGCGGGCGCCGAGGCGCACCTGGCGGTAAAGGCGGGGCACGGTCTCGATGTTGTGGTTCAGCACGTCGGGCCGCGCTTCGAGAACCGTGTCGAGCGCCACCTGCGACCCCTGGAAATCGGGGACCAGCACTTCCACCCGGCAGCCCGGAATGCGCTCCCGGATGGCGCGAATGGTGAGGGCGAACAGCTCGGCGCCGCCATCTTTGCGGTCGTCGCGGTTCACGCTGGTGACCACCGCATAGCGCAGGCCCAGCGCTGCGGTCGCCTCGGCCACCCGCCGGGGCTCGTCGTAATCTACTTCCAGCGGCGCGCCTTTCTCGACGGCGCAGAAGCCGCAGCGGCGCGTGCACACGTTGCCGAGGATCATGAAGGTGGCCGTGCGGCGGTTCCAGCATTCGCCCACATTGGGACACGCCGCGCTTTCGCATACCGTGTGCAGCCTCAGCCGCTCGACCAGCGCTTTCAGCTCGCGGTAGTTTTCTCCCACCGGCGCCGGGGCCCGCAGCCATTCCGGCCGGTGCGGCCGCCCGGAGGCAATCTGAACCAGGGGAGTCATGGTACAAATGAAGAAGTAGCGGTGGCCCAGCGGCGCCACGGGCTACTCCTATTACTGTAGCGCAAGCGGTGACGGGGCGCTCGCCCCTCGGCTGATGAACACTGTTACTCTGCAATTTCTGGGCGCTGCCGGAACCGTCACCGGCTCGCGACACTTGCTGTCGACGGGGGATCGAGACCTTCTCGTAGACTGCGGCTTGTTCCAGGGGCGCAAGGAGTTGCGCCTGAAGAACTGGGAGCCCTTTCCCATTCCCCCGAAGGACCTGGACGCGGTGGGTATTACCCACGCTCACCTGGACCATTCCGGGTACTTGCCCCGGCTGGTCACGGGTGGATTCCATGGGCTGGTCTATTGCTCCCGACCCACGGCGGATCTGTTGGGCATCCTGCTGCCCGACGCCGCGCACTTGCAGGAAGAAGACGCCGAATTCGCGAACAAGAAGGGCTTTTCCAAGCATGCCAAGGCTTTGCCGCTCTACACGGCCGAGGATGCCCAGGACGCCCTGCGCCATTTGCGCCCCGTGATGCACAAGCAGGTCGTGCAGATGGACAACGGCTTTCAGTTCCACTTTCACAACGCCGGGCACATTTTGGGCTCGAAATTCCTGCACGTTACTGCCGACGGCGTTCGCGTGCTGTTCACCGGGGACGTGGGCCGCTACCGGGCCTCGGGAGGTAAGCCGGAAACGCTGCCCGACCCCGCCGACTATCTCGTGATGGAATCCACGTACGGCGACCGGCTCCATCCCAAGGATGACGTGCGGCCGCGGCTGGCCAAGGTGATTCAGGAAACGGTGAAGCAGGGCGGCACGGTCGTGATCCCCGCCTTCGCCGTGGAGCGCACCCAGCGGCTGCTGTTCCTGATTCGCAGCCTGATGGAGGAGGGCCAGATCCCTTCCGTCCCCATCCATATCGACAGCCCCATGGCCATCGAGGCGGTGAAGATTTTCATGCGCTACAGCGAGGAGTTCGACGAGGAAACCAAGGCCATGGTGAAGCGGCTAGGCAGCCCGCTCAACTGGCCCCAGGTGCATTTCGACAAGACGGTAGAGGAGTCGAAGCAGGCCAGCTCATCCCGGTACCCCGCGATCATCATTTCCTCGAGCGGCATGGCGACCGGCGGGCGAGTGCTGCATCACCTGGCGCAGCGGCTGCCGGACCACCGCAACACCGTGCTGTTCGTGGGCTTCCAGGCGCCGGAGACGCGGGGCCGGCTCATTTGCGACGGCGCCGGGACGGTCAAGATTCACGGCGAGGAGATTCCCGTCCGCGCCCGGATCGAGCGCTTCGAGGAGTTCAGCGACCACGCCGACTACGAGGAAATGCTGCGCTGGCTGGAGTCGTTCCCCGGCGCTCCCAAGCAGGTATTTCTGGTGCACGGCGAGCCGGAAGCGGCCCGGGCGCTCGAGCAGCGCATCGAGAAGAAGTTCGGCTGGGGCGTCCATGTCGCCCAGCCGGGGGAAAAGGTGGCATTGCACTGATACTATGTACGACCTCTTGATCATCGGCAGCGGGCCGGGCGGATACGTGGCAGCCGTCCGCGCCGGCCAGTGGGGCTTGAAGGTGGGCGTCGTGGAAAAAGCGACCAAGCTGGGAGGCGTCTGCCTGCATGTGGGCTGCATTCCGACCAAGGCGCTGCTCTATAGCGCCGACGTCTACGAGCTGTTCCAGCACCCGGAGGAGCACGGCATCTCCTGCGAAAACCTGCGGCTCGACTGGTCCCGGGTGCAGGCGCGGAAGAACAAGATCGTCCTCAAGCACGCCAAGGGCGTGGAGTATCTGTTCAAGAAGCACAAGGTCGAGACAATAAACGGCTA
>JACQDG010000452.1 GCA_016201185.1 Acidobacteriota bacterium
CCGGTGTGAATGTCCGACCGGGTTTCGCGTGGAACCACCAACTCGATCCTTACCGACCGATGACCGACGTTGAATTCAAAATGGCGCCGCGGAATGCGAACCTCCAACTCTACGCGGTCGCCGGTCTGATGGTCGACGACCTTCACGTCGGACGTCCCGATTCTCCAGCCCACGGTGCTCACCCGGGCCTCGATCTGCTTGACGTCGGCGGCCCGCACGTTGACGTTGGCGTCGTTGGTGTCAACGCGCAACTCCGGCCTTCCGCTTACCGTGAAGGTCTTGTTCCATTCCTCGGCGAAGGCCGCCGGGCCGATGCCTGCCAGTAAAAGAAAAAAGCCTGCCGGGACGCTCCGATGCATAGTCCACCTCTCAGACTGGGTGCCGTGTTCTATAATACGGGAAGTGGGCCCGGAATGTTCCCTCGAGGCCCCTGCGCCTTGTCTACAGGGCTTCCTGCGAGGAGTGCAAACGACCCAGCAAGCTCAGGAACAGCAGGTCGGAGGGGTGAAAACGCGTCAGTTGCAGGGCGCCCACCGAATGTCTGTCTCTCAGGTGGAGCACCACCAGGGATCGGAATCGGCTCATGGAAACGCCCAGGGCGTGGGCGGCCTCTTCTTCGTTGTACGCGGTCTTGCCTGCCTGGAGCCGGATTTTGCTGCACGTCGCCATGGAGCGCGCCCTGGAGCCGCTATCCTAAGTTTCCAACCAGCGCCGGAGCGAAGGAATCAGGCGAAGTCCTTAATCGGGGTCTTTAATTGCCCCATGGACGCCAGCCTGGATCCTGCTCCAGCGCCTCCACTTTATTGGACGCGGCATCCAGTAATTTCGTGACGGGGGATTGCGGTTCACCCGGGGCATGGTCAGAAGCGGCTGATGTCGCGGCCGAAGATAAGCGAGCTCAGCCAGTCGATCAGCACCTGCATCTTTAGCCTGACACTCACCAGGCGGTTGAGGTATGTGGAGCGCCAGAAGAGCCAGGCAGTCCAGCCCTTGCCCTTGAAGTCGGGAAGGTCGGCCAGGGCCCGGTTGCCGCCGACGTATGCCAGCATGCCGAGGTGGCGATAATGAAATGGCTCGACCGGCTTACCGCGTCCCACCCGGTTTAGAGCGCGGGCCAGATAGCGGCCCTGGCTCATGGCGACCTGTCCGGTGGCCGGCAAGGTCTGGCCGACCATGGCGCTGCAATCACCGACGGCGTAAATCTCCGGGTGGTCGAGGACGCGGAAGTAATTGTCTGTCAGGATGCGCGAGCCGGCTTCCTTCCGGAACCTTAGACCGCGGACCAGATCGGTGGGCCCGTTGCCGGCTGACCACAGCAGCAGCCCATAAGGGAGCCACTCTCCGTTTTTTAACTGGAGCCGGTCTTTCTCGACACGAACGACCGGAGTGCCGGCACGGACCTCGATGCCCTCCCGCCGAAACTGTTCCCCGGCGTAATGACGCAGGGTTTCGTCAAATTGGGAAAGGATCTCGGGCCCAGCCTCGACCAGGGTGATCCTTGGCTTGTCCGCCAGGCCGGGGAAGTAGCGCCGGCCTTCTTCGGCCATCAGGTCGTGCAACTCGGCGGCCACCTCGACGCCTGTGGGCCCGCCGCCGCAGACCACGAAATGCAGCAGGCGGCAAGGCTCATCGCAACCCAGCCCCGGCAAAGAGGCCTTTTCCAGGCATTCCAGTATCTGCTGGCGAATGCGGCGCGCGTCCGCCAGCTCCTTCAACACCAGGGCGTGCTCGGCCACCCCCGGCACACCGTAGGTATTGGTCACCGCTCCCACGGCAATCACCAGCCGGTCGTATTCGACGGCAAAGGACGAACCGTTCGTGCAGAACACGCGGCGCTGGGCCGGGTCGATGCCTTGGCAACAGGCCTGGTAGAAACGGACGCCCGGCCGGCGGGCTTTCTCGATGATGCTGCGAAACTCGACCGTGCCAACCGTAGTCGAGGGCAGCAGCGGGGTAAAAAGGAAGTGGTTGCGCGGGCTAACCACAGTGACGTCGTAAAGGCGCTTGTCGATTGCCTTTATGACGCTGAAAGCAGCGAAGCCAGTGCCGAGAATCACCAGCCTGGCGCGACTCTCCCGCATAGTAGGTTATTTTCGCGCAAGTTCCTCTTTCTCCGCGACCTCTGCGTTCTCTGTGTCTCTGCGGTAAATTAGGGCCTGACGCTGACAGGAGGGTGCGCATATGAGAATGCTTTTTCTGGGATTCTGCCTGGCAGCCGGCCTGCACCTCGCGGCTGAGACTCACACCATCTACCCGGACCATCATTCTCGGGTGTTTTCCGCTTACAAGGAGCCGGTCCTGCGAATCCACTCCGGCGATACCGTGATTACGCGGACCTGGGATTCCGGCGGCCAGGACCATCAGGGCGTCCGCCACATCCCGCAGCCTTACGTGTACCCAGAGAGCGGCAACCCGCTGATGGGGCCTTTCTACATCGAGGAGGCCGATTACGGCGACGCACTGGAGGTCCGCCTGAACAGGGTTCGCCTAAACCGCAACTGGGGCTATACCGCCTACCGATTGAGCCAGGCGAATCTGAACCCGGAGGCGGCCGAAACCCTCTACAAGAACTTTTACAAGACGGATGCGGTGCGGCCCGGGCGGGCCGACCTGATCCCCTGGGACCTGGACCTGGAGCGCGGGGTGGCCAGCCCGCGGCTGCTCGAGGGCTTGGGGCTGAAGTTCAATCTGCCGGTCAAGCCGATGCTCGGCTGCATCGGGGTCGCTCCGCCCGGCGAGCGGGTGGAGACTTCGGGGCCGGCCGGAACCCACGGCGGTAACATGGATTACAACGACGTAGCAGAGGGCGCCACGCTGTATTTTCCGGTGTATCACAAGGGAGCGTATTTCTACCTGGGGGACGGCCACGCCCTGCAAGGCGACGGCGAGGGCCTCGGCACGGGGATTGAAACCTCGCTCGACGTGCAGTTCACCGTCCGGGCCCACAAGGGCAGCAAGCTCACCATCCCGCGCCTGGTGAACAGCGATTACCTGATCTCGATCGGCAGCCAGCCCGAATTCGGAAGCAGCATGGACCAGGCCCTGCGCATGGCCAATACCGACATGGTCAACTGGCTCACCGGCGAATACAAGCTGACGGCTCCCGAGGCCCACCTGTTGATGGGCATGGTGGTGGAGCACAAGATCGTGACCTACTTCGGCACGGTGGCCACGCTGATGCCCAGGAAGTACTTGCCGAAACGGTGAAGCCATGAAGCCCCTCCTGGTCGTACTGCTGTGTTTCGGCGTCTCGGCCGAGGCGCAGACGCGCCGGCGGGTGTTTTCAAAAATTATGACCGGCGAGCCTTACACGCTGGAGTGCTACTTGCCGCAGATCACCAACGGACCGAATTTTCCCACCTGGTCGCCGGACGGCAACGAGATCGCGTTCGCCATGAAGGGCTCCATCTGGCGGCTGAAGCTGGGCGCGACGACCGCCTACGAGCTCACCGCCGATAAAGGCTACAGCTCGCAGCCCGCCTGGTCGCCGGATGGTAAATGGATCGCCTACACCTCGGACCTGAACGAGGAGATTCATCTGAAACTTCTGAAGCTGGAGGATGGAAGCACGACCACGCTAACGTCGGGCAACTCGATCAACGTGGAGCCAGAGTGGTCTCCCGACGGTACGCGGCTGGCCTACGTATCGACCTGGCCGAATGGAAATTACAACATTTATATCATGCCGCTAGGGACTGGGATACCCGGGACGCCCCGGATGATTACCAGCGATTTTCGCCTGGTCCCCCCGACGGTCTATTACGGAGCATGGGCGCTGCACATCCACCCCACCTGGACCCGGGACGGTAAGGAG
>JACQDG010000453.1 GCA_016201185.1 Acidobacteriota bacterium
CTTGAAATCTCTCTATGGGCCGGCCGTTGCGCTGCCCTGGACCGCCAGGGGAAGAACGAATCCGCAGCGCCCATAGGGCAGGGCCAAGACCTCTGAACTCTGGTTCACGATCGTGATCCGCTCTTCAATCCACGGGTGGTCGGCCGGAATCCTGAATTCCTGCCTGACATGGATGCGCCCCTGGGTCAAGCCTTCCAGTACCACAATTGTGTCATTGCCTTCCCGGCCGGTCGAGATCCGGTCAAAGACCGGAGCGCCGAACGAATAGCTGTAATCCCCATCCGCCAGGACAATTCGGGAACCCGCATGCGATAGCTTGACCTTCAAGCCGGCCCGCGGAATCAGCGTGAGCTGAAACTGACTGTTTCCGATCATCGCACCCGAGGGACCAGCGAGCTGCTTTCTCAGCAAGTCCGCATCAGGCTGAGCGCCGCCCAACTCGTAGCCCGTGGCGCTGGCCGAAAGCGCAGCCGCAGTCGTCTTTAGGAAAGCCTTTCGGGTCATCATGGAGTTATCTTGGCCCAACCCAGCGCCTATTGTAACTCTCGGACCGGCCATACCTCCCTTTCCTTCTTTCCGCCGGGAGGCGAGCTCGGTGGTAGCATAAAACAGCCGGACTGGCGATACAGACTGCCGCACCTGGAAGGGAGCGGGGAAGCGGAGGAGTAAAACCTTGGCGAAACAAGGGCGTCGAGAGTTTCTGACGAGGGCCGCGGCGGCGGGTCTCGGCTTAGTGGCAGCCTCTCGTTCCGAACGGGTTTTCGGTGCGAAAAGCGGGCTGAAGGTCGCCCGCTTGGAAACGCTGCGCGCCGACCGGTTCACCTACGTCAAAGTGCATACCGACGGGGGCGTGACGGGCATTGGCGAATTGCACCCGGCCAGCAACACCAGCGGGACGGTCGTCACCCCGATAGCCGCCGTGAAGTACTGCGAGGAGTACCTGATCGGGCAGGATCCGACCCACATCGAACGCCACTGGCAGCACATGTTTCGGCGCAACATATTTCGCGGCGGCTCCGATGCCATGGCTGCCGTCGGCGCCATAGACATGGCTCTGTGGGACATTGCGGGCAAGCTGGCCGCCCTGCCCGTGCACAAGCTACTGGGAGGACCGACACGAGAAAAAGTCAGACTCTACGTACACGTTGGCGGAAATTCTCCGGAAGAGGTTGCGGATCAGGCCCGCCGGAGGGTCGAGCAAGGTTTCACCGCCGTCCGCCTCTACCCGCTGGGCGACAGGGAAAAATTCGCAGATATGAGCTATCAGGGCATCGCCCACCTGGCGGAACTTTACGTGGCGGCGGTCCGTAAGGCGGTCGGCCCGGAGGTGGACGTTATGATAGACGTCGTCTGCCTGCTGACTCCTGCCGAGGCCATCGCCGTCGGCAAAGCCTTGGCCCCTTACGGCCTGTACTTCTTTGAGGATCCGATCGAGCCCGACAATATTGACGCCCTGGCGCATGTTGCGGCGAACCTGCCGATGCCGGTTGCGACGGGAGAGAGGCTGTACACGATTTACCAGTTTCGCGAGGTGCTGAATAAGAATGCTGCCGCCTATCTCCGGCCGGATCTCTGTCTTGCCGGGGGCATTACGGGCTCGAAGAAAATTGCTGCCCTGGCCGAGGCGAGCTATGTCGGGCTCGTGCCTCACAACCCGTTGAGCTGCGTCCTCACAGCAGCGTGCGTGCAGCTCTGCGCGGCGATCCACAACCTCGCGATTCAGGAATACCCTGGCGACGAGCTGGAAAAGCCGAAGCGCGACCTGGTGAAGGAACCGCTGAAACTGGAGGGCGGGTACCTGATCGTCCCGCAAAAGCCCGGGTTGGGCGTGGAGCTAAATGAAGAGGCCTTCAATCATTATCCCCCAGTGCCGTACCAGCGGCGCGCCATTGTTGGCCGTGATGGCGCTCTGCGGGATTACTAGTGAAGCCGCTGTTGAGCTCCGTTGAAACCAGCGACCACAAGAGCGGCCACAACATGCTTTCCAGTAGCGTGGAACCGTAATTTATTGAAATCCTTGGTGAGGCGGGCGGGATTCGAACCCGCGACCCACGGCTTAAAAGTTCGATTCGAATGCTACGGCTAAGTCCCTTGTTTTTAAGTACTTAGTTTTCAAGCCCTTGCGCCCGGCCTTGTTGAAACTTGTTGAACTTTGTTGACCCAAGGTGATTTCAGCAGCTACAGAAACGTCTACAGTATTTCTACTACCCATAGGGTGTCGGTCTCTCGCTGCAAACGAATCGTTGGGAGGATGAGCAGTTTCAATTCCGCGACGTTTGGACGGTGTCCCGGAAATAGTTGGAAATTGGTGAGGGCGGTTCATGGCCATTCTACGCCACCTCCTGCCGGTCTCGAGAAACGCGGCCGCCGACCAGCGCGCTGGCATGCCGGGACGCCAGCGGCAGACGCGTCGGGTCTGGCTGCGCACGCCGGAATGCGGGCTGTCCACGATGTTGCTGGTGGCCAGGCAACGATGCAGCGAACGCGGAACGTCAAGCCGATTGAGCGTGAAGCATTCCTCCAGGCCTTCCAGCAGCGCCGCGGCGGCATCGGGATAGTCGTGCTCCAGCCAGCCGGCGATCTGGCGAAACTTGGCCATCCCTTCCTTCTCGCCCAGCTTCCAGGCCGCGCGCATTAGCGAGGCGGTCTGCGCCTGTTGCTCTCGCGGTAGCCGCCCGAGCACGTTGCGCAGCTTGTGGTTTCTGCAGCGCTGCACCGGCTGCGCAGGGCCAAACACCGCGTGGATCGCCATGCGCAGCGCCTTCGAACCATCGATCACGAACAAGCGCCGCCGCGCCGGATCGACCCCCTGTGCCACCAGGTGCTGCAATAGATCTTTGGCCGCCTCCGCATTCTCGGTGGCGCCTTCCCGCAGAGCCAAAACGTGTTTGCGCCCTTCGAGGTCCACGCCCACTGCCGCCAGCACGCATTGCTCGCCGAAGCGCATGCCGTCGATGTTGATGATCAGCAGATCCACATCGTCAAACCGACGCTCCAGCAATCTCTGAAGCGCCGCCTCGGAAGCTTCCACGGCCTCCCGGCTCACGCTCGATCGCGACACGCCCACCGTATCGGCAATCTCCGGAATCACCCGTTTGTAGCGCCGGGGGGAGACGCCGTTGAGCAGAATCTCCAGCATGCGCTGACCGGTCGACGCCTCCTGGCGCATCGCCTCGTAGGCCGGCACGGGCACTTCCTTGTTCTCTCCACGTCCCTTCTTGCGCAGCCGCTGCTTGGTCACCCGCAGCTGGCGCTCCCTCAGGCACACCCGGCCCGGCTGCGCTCTGTGCCAGACCACCTCGCCGGCGACTTCGCGTTCCACTTCTTTCATGACCGGCAATGCCCCGGTCCCCGTTCCGACTACCAGTCGGCAGCATTTCCAGGATCTTCTCCTTCATAGACAGCGGTGTGTGTCCGAAGGCGCCGCGGAACTTTTTGGACGGCTTCTTCTTGAGCTTACGGACCTCTCCGCGGTCGATCACCACTTCGTGGTCGTAGGTGACCGCGTCAATGCGGATTGTACCGAAGGAAAACTCTTCGATACGCACCGCCAGCCCCCGACCCATCGAGATTGTAGCAGAGCGCGGATGAACAGAGCGGTTTTAAGACGAGGGCCTCTTGGTGGGGCAGGGGTTGCAGTGCGGCGTTGCGAAGCGCCTCTCGTTTCTTCTTTCGCACGCACCGAAGATCGTGGAACCTCTTGGGCCAGAACGGGTTATCCCCAATCTAGAGAGGTGTGCACTGCAGCCGATCGAAGACTTGAGGGCGGAGATCCGTCGTCCACGCATCTCGGCTCATACCGTCCCACAACCAGAGGACCAGGAAGCTCTCCGGCGAGCCCATCTTCGCCGCTTTTTGCGTACATTCAGACGACTCAATGACCTACACAAGTGCTGAAGTCGTTCTTTGGCATCGATCTTTTCTAATCGTCCGGAGGCGATGCTCACCCGGAAACTTGTTGCTTGAAAGTCAACCGGTCACCGGGTTATCATCTAGTCTCATCATGACGGCTGCCTCGCCTCTCCTGGGGGTTCTTGTAATCTCTACCGGCGGAATTGCCAACGGCTCGTTCGCGGTCCCCTCTAAGCGAATCGCACATTGGAGCTGGGAGCATATCTGGCTGATCTACTGCCTTGTCGCCCTGGCGGTGCTCCCTATGGGTCTGGCTGCTGTGTTTGCACCGGCTTTGTACGCTGACGTCTTTCCACATAACCCTGTTCTGGTCGGGCAGGTCTTCGGGTTTGGAAGTCTGTGGGGTGTCGGCGCGCTGCTGTTCGGGATCAGTCTGGCGCGCCTGGGCATTGCCATTTCCAACGCTCTGGTTTCCGGCACAGTGGTTCTGTTTGGCAGCCTGGGACCTTTGATGATCGGCGCCGCCAAGTTGAGTGCCAGCGACCTTCTGCGGCTGTCGGTCGGATTGCTCTTGCTGGTCTGCGGGATTGTAATCACCGGCCGGGCGTCGGTAGAACGCGACCGCTTGGCCAGCCCGCGCCAGGTGGTGATGCTGGGGGCCGGTTCCTGGACCGGGGTACTGCTCGCTGTGTTCGGTGGAGCCCTGTCTTCCATGCTAAACATCGGCTTCGCTTACGGAGCGCCACTGGTGGAACAGGCCAAGCGCGCCGGTGTTACGCCCCTGGCTTCCGGCCTGGCCATTTGGACACCGGCTCTGTTCGGCGGCTGCATCTTGAACTCCGTTTTCACCTCGCGCCGGATTCATCGCGCCGGCTCGTGGGGTAAGTTTATGGACAGCGGCGCCGGGGCCTGGCTGCGGAGCAGTTCTATGGGGTTGCTCTGGTTCGGCGCTATCCTTCTTTACGGCATCGGCGCCTCGGCGCTAGGAAGCGCAGGAACCGTTTACGGTTGGGCTATCATCACGGGCGTCTCGATTCTGACTTCGAGCGCTTGGGGCCTGGCCACTGGGGAATGGGCGTCGGCGCATCGGGCAAGAAAGATGATGTATCTCAGTGTCGGCTTCATTCTGTCAGCATTCCTGGTTTTGGCGAGCAGAGGAGCCACTGGCTGATCGCGTTCAAGCGGAGGAATCCAATGTTAAGAGCCGGGATCGGGCGGGGCATCATCACCCCGCCGCTGGGCATGACCATGGCCGGTTACGCCGGCCGCGAAGGGGTGGCCAAGGATATAGACGAGGACCTCACGGCCACTGCACTGCTGCTAGACGACGGCTCGCAAAGAGCAGCAATCGTCAGCCTGGATCTCGCTTTTACACCTGGGTCTTTGACTGCCGACATCCGTGGAGCCCTCGGCAGTGTTTGGCGGATTCCGCCTTCTCACATTCTGCTGAATTGCAGCCATACTCACAGCGGCCCCACTTTCGATGCCTTCCAGTACGATGACGATCCGCAGCAGGATCAGATGCGGAGCAACTACGCTCGGCAGCTCGTTGAGAAGATGGCCGGACTGGGGACGGAAGTCGAACTGGCTCTGAAACCTGCTCGCGTCGGAACGGCAACCGGCGAAGCGAGAATCGGCATCCATCGTCGGGAGGTCGATGGGACGGGCGATGTAATTCTGGGAGAGAATCCGTCGGGGCCGGTCGATCACGAAGTGCGCGTGATCCGAATCGATGATCTTTCGGGCCGGCCGATGGGGGTAGTTTTCTCGCATGGATGCCACACCGTCACCATGGGGCCTAAGAGCCTGTGCTGGTCCCCGGATTACGTTGGCCCTGCCCGGCGGGTGCTGGAAAGCAACCTGAGATGCCTGAGCATGTTTTTGCAGGCTAATGCGGGTGACATCAATCCAATCACGGGAATCGGCGCGGCGGAAGACAACACCAACGAGAAGAACCGCCTGGGCTGGATGCTGGGCGGGGAGGCTTTAAAGGTACACTCCACGATTTACACAGAGAGCATCCGCGGGCCCCGCACATTCTTCGGCACCCTGGCCAAGGCATCCATCTATCCCCGCCTCCCCTTGCCTGAGGAACCCGATTCCTCACTGGTAGTGAAGGAAATTCCCTGCAAACTGCAGTTGCAGGCGCTGCCCTCCCTGGAAGTGGCGCGCCAGCTGGATACGCAGTGCCGCGCCGATGTGGCGGCGCTTCGGAAGGAGGGCGCGAGCGAGGCCCGGCTGAATGTGGCTCGGCGTTACGTCCATTGGTCGACAGCCCTGTTGGACGCGGCAACCCAGCAGCGGGAGCCTTTCCTGGACTCCACCATCCAGGTCCTGAGGATCGGGGACTTGGTGCTGGCCGCGTTTCCCGGCGAGACGTTTTCCACGCTGGGAATGGAGGTGAAACGCGGCTCGCCTTTCAAGAATACGCTGTTCATGGGTTACAGCAACGGCTGCGTCTGTTACATCCCCACCCGGGATGCTTTTCCGAGCGAGGGGTGGTCGGTCCTCAAGCGCTACCACGTTCCCGATATGCTGTTCCCCGCCTACAAAGTCCCCACTTCTTTGCACCCGGGGACAGGCGAAATGATTGTGGACAAGACGGTGGAATTGCTGAAGGAAATTTACGAACAGAGGGGGGCAGGATCGTGGCAAAGCAGGTTAAAGTCGGCATCATAGGGGCCGGCTGGTGGGCAGTTGAGAATCACATTCCCGTTTTGAAGGCGATCGACGGCGTTGAGGTGGCGGGCCTTTGCCGGCTCGGCAAAGAGGAACTGCAGAGGATCTGCGGCCGGTTCGATATCGGCTTCGGGACGGAGGATTACAGGGAGTTGCTGGAACTTGACGGGCTGGATGGGGTGGTGGTCAGCTCTCCGCACCATCTGCATTTTGAGCACACCCGCGCTGCCTTGGAGAAAGGTATCTCGGCGCTCTGCGAAAAACCCATGACCCTGACCGCCCCGGATGCCCGCGAACTGGACAGGATCGCGCGCCTAAAAGGAAAGCACGTGGTCGTCCCGTTCGGCTGGAATTACACGGACTTCGCTCACGAAGCCAGAGGCCGGCTGCAAAACGGGGCGGTCGGCGAAGTCCTTCATGTGCATTGTCACATGGCCAGCGCGCTGCTAGATCTGCTCAGCGGAGAAGGGGCCTGGTTTGCGGAACAAGCAGCCGTGAAGCCGGAAATGGCCACCTGGAGCGACCCGGCCACAGGCGGCGGGTTTGGTTACGGCCAGCTCTGTCACGCGCTGGGTCTGCTGTTTTATATCACGGACCTGGAACCGGCGGAAGTATTTGCCATGATGCGTTTTTCCAAGACGGGCGCCGACCTCAGCAATGCCATTTGCTGCCGGTTTCGCAACGGAGTCACGGGCATGATCGGCGGGGCCGCCACCATGCCGCCCTATTCCACCTACCAGGTCGACATACGGGTCTTCGGGCGCGAAGGAATGCTGCTGCTGGACGTCGAGCGACCGCGGCTGGAGGTTCGCCGCTGCGACGGAGCTCACTTCAGCATGGAAATGACCGCCAAGCCCGGCGAGTACGCCTGCGTGGAACCACTGCGAGCGTTCGTCAGCCTCCTGCGTGGCGAGCAGGTCGAAAACCGCTCGCCGGCATCCCTCGGGGTGCGAACTATTGAGGTGCTGGATGCTGCTTTCCGATCGGTTCGCAGTGGCCAGGCCGAGAAAGTTTGATTCCTATGCCGATCCGATCTGTTACCGCCTATCCTTTGGAGTACCCTGAGCCCCACGACCACAACCACTTGCGTTATATCACGCTGGTCAAGGTAGAAGCCGAGGACGGAACGGCCGGATGGGGCGAATGCATCTCGCAGTTCCCGGAATCGGCCCTGGCCGTCAAGACCATTGTCGAGCGCGGCTACGCACCCCTGCTCAAAGGCGAGGACCCCATCGACGTCGAGCGACTCTGGCACAAGATGCTGGGGCGCATCTGGTGGTATGGTCCTCAGGGGATCGCTGCCTTTGGAGTCAGCGCCGTCGATATGGCGCTTTGGGACCTGAAGGGCAAGCTGCTGGGACTTCCGCTTTGCCGGCTGCTTGGCGCCAGATTGCACCCTTGCGTGCAGGCAATGGCTTCCATCCATCTGGACATGGAAAACCTGGATTGGACCATCCACGAGTTCCAGTGGTTCCGCGAGACGGGTTACCGGGTGGTGAAGGGCGGCTGGGGCAAGCGCCCGGAAGCCGTGTTCGGCCTGGACCGCGGGAGAGATTTGAAGCTTGCCCGCTTGATTCGTGAGGCAATCGGCGAAGAGATTGACTTTGTCCTGGACGTGCTCGGGGCGCGCGTGAGGTGGAGCCTGCCGCACGCGATCCGCATGATTCGGGAGCTGGAGCCATACCGGCTACGCTGGATCGAGGAACCAATGCTGCCTCAGGATTACGATGGGCACGCACGCCTGCGACGCGCGGTAGCAACGAAGATCGGCACCGGCGAGCAGGAGTGGAACGTGGAAGGCTACCGGCGGCTGCTCGAGGCTGGCGGCGTGGATGTGGTGCAGATGGATCCGGGCCGCTGCCTGGGAATCACCGGATGCCGTCATGTCATCAAATTGGTCGAGGCCCGGCATCTGCATTTCTCGATGCACACCTGGAGCAGCGCCCTCAACACGGCCGCCAGCGTTCATTTGCTCGCTTCCTCCACTCACGGGGAGTGCATGGATTTCAAGCCGCACCCTTCGCCCATGCAACATGAGCTCGTCTCAAATCCCTGGGAACAAAAGGATGGGTACCTGTCCGTCCGCGATCTTCCCGGATTGGGAGTAGACTTGCGCGAGGAAGCCGTCCGTAAATACGGGTTTCAGGGATGAGGCCTACCCTCCGCCTGTTCGACTTGGAAGGCGCCAGGGCGCTAGTGACAGGGGGAGGCAGCGGCGGCCTGGGCAAGGCCATGGCTCTCACTTTGCGGGAGGCGGGGGTGAAAGTGGCTGTGGTGGACCGATTCGGAGAGAGTAATGGCGATGGCGGCCGAAGGCTGCTTTCCCATAGTCAGAGACCTCACACTGCCGCACGGTCCGTCCGAGGCCGTGGCGGAAACAGTGGCGCAACTGGGAGGCCTCGACCTGCTGGTCAACGCTCATGGAACCGTGTGTCGTTTTCAGGCTGAAGAATTTCCGGCAGCGGAGTGGGAACGCACGATCGCCACCAATCTCAGCGCGGTCTTTGCCAGGTGCCAGACGGCGGGAAGATATTTCCTGGCGCACGGACGGGGAAAAATCGTAAACATTGCCTCCATGCTCAGCTTTTCCGGAGGACTAAATGCCTCCGCTTACGCGGCGAGCAAAGGAGGTATCGCGCAACTGACCAAGGCCCTGGCGAACGAGTGGGCGGCCCGTGGAATCAATGTCAACGCCATCGCGACCGGGTATTTCGAGACGGCAATGACACAGCCTTTACGCGGCGACCCGGTCCGCAACCAGCAGATACTGGATCGGCTGCCCGCCGGGCGATGGGGCAGGCCTGAGGAGCTGGCCGGAGCGCTGATTTTTCTCTGCTCCCCGGCTAGCGATTACCTGCACGGCGTGATACTGCCGGTGGATAGCGGCTGGCTGGCCAGATGAATATCGGGATCAACCAGTTCAGCTATCATCGCTACTTCGGCAACGTGATGCCGGGGGAAAAGAGAGCCCTGGAGTCCGCTGGGGCCTCGGCCAGTTCCTCGAGTGCGCCTCGGCTCATGGGGTGAAGACGGTCGCGGTGCAGACCAGCTACCTCACCGCAGAAGAAACGGAACGGCTGCCGGGAATCCGCTCTGGGAGCGGGCTGGAGTGGATCCTGGAATGGAGACACCCGGCCGTTCTCGAGATGGGGAAATGCCCGCAAGCAGCGCGGGATGTGGAGCGGTGGTTGGATGTGGCGTCGAGCAGTTCCATCTCACTTCTACGCGTTGTGGCGGGATATCCTAGCTTCCGCGGCCAGGAACCGGTTGATTTGCAGCAAAGGTGTCTTGCCCCCTTAATGCGTGAGATCTGCTCAGAAGCGGCCAGGCGCGGAATAACGATCGGGATCGAGAACCATGCCAATTTCACGCCGCTCGAGCTGCTGGAACTGATCGAACGGGTTGGAGCCGCGAATCTTCGGGCGATATTTGATACGGGGAATTGCGTGCGTCTCGGAGCCGACCCGGTCTTGTCGGCCAGGACCCTGGCGCCTGTAACCGTGGCCGTGCACCTGAAAGACCTCGTGGTACTGCCGGCATCCGTTGGGAACCCCTTGGGGCCCTGGCCTTCCGCGCCGTTAGGGCGCGGTTCGTTGGATATTCGGGGAGTGATTTCCACCTTGTTCTCGGCAGGATTTGACGGCTGCTTTTTATTGGAGTTGTCCCCCTTGCATACGGACTGGACGGATGAAGGCCAAGTCATTGAGGAGAGCCTTTGCTGGCTCCGGAGCCTCTATGCATCGAATTCCGCTAGCTTGCGCCGACTTTAGCTTTCCGCTGCTGCCACACGAGCAGACGCTGAGCCTGATAGCCGGCATGGGCATCGAGGGAGTTGACATTTCGCTGATGTTTCAACGCTCGCACCTCGATGTAGAAGCAGTCCTGGCGAACCCGCGGCCAGCGGCACGAGAATTATCGAGCAGGCTGGCAGATCGGGGACTCGCGATCGCGGACATCAACTTCACTCCCGGGCCGGACTTCCGCACCCGCGCGGTGAACCATCCGGACCCGGCAGAACGCCGAAGCAGCGCCGAGATGTTTCGGAAGGCGGTGGAATTCGCAGTCCTCTCGAACGCCGTCCACATGACCATCCTGCCGGGGGTGCATTGGGAGTCAGAGGATTACGAATCATCTCTGGCGCGATGCGCCGAAGAGTTACGCTGGCGCGTGGAAGAGGCGTCCAGAGTAGGGGTTATTGTTTCCGTGGAAGCGCACCTGGGCTCGATCGTGCCGACTCCGGCCCAGGCTGTACGGCTTCTCGATCTGGTGTCCGGGCTGACCCTCACTCTCGATTACACCCATTTCACCTACCAGGGATTCACAGACCCCGACTGCGAAGCACTTCTGCCGAGGGCCAGCCATTTCCATGCGCGGGGGGGACGCCGGGGCCGGCTGCAGGCTCCGCTGAAGGAGAGCAGCATCGATTACCGGCGCGTCCTGGAGAAGATGAAGGAGGTTGATTACCGCGGTTACTTCGCCATTGAATATGTGTGGATTGACTGGGAACACTGCAACGAGACGGACAACGTCTCGGAAACGATTCTGATGCGCGATCTGGCGAATCAGTTCAGGTGAAAGATGTTCCGACTGGACGGTAAAGTGGCGTTGATAACAGGGGCGGCAGGAGAAATCGGGTCCGCGGTGGCACGGCTTTTCCGGAGCCAGGGGGCGAGCCTTGCGCTGGTGGATGTGAACCAGCAAGGAGTTTTGGCGCTGGCGGAAGAACTGAGCGAAGCGGCCATGGCCTGCCAAGCCGATGTGTCCACGGCCGGGGGGTGCCGCCGGGCCGTGGATGCGGCCGTGGAGAGATTTCAACGGCTGGACGTGCTTGTGAACAATGCGGGCATCTGCCCCCGCATCCCGTTTCTCAAGTCTACCGAAGAGGACTGGGATCGGATTGTTGCCGTCAACCAGAAGAGCATGTATTTTTGTTCGCAGGCTGCGGCGCCGCATCTTCGCCGGACAAAGGGGCGCATCATCAGCGTCGCGTCTTATGCAGGCCGGGCTGGGGCGGCGGCGAATGCCTCGATTTACAGTGGGACCAAGGGAGCCATCATTGCGATGACCAAAGCGATCGCCCGGGAACTGGCTCCGGATGTGACCGTGAATGCTGTGGCGCCGGGAGCCATCGACTCCGCCATGGTCAACGTCCTGGCGCCCGACCGCCTCCAAGCGCTGCTGCAGACGATTCCGCTTCAGCGGCTGGGGACTGTTGACGAAGTGGCCAAGGCGATTCTGTTTTTGGCTACTGAGGGCTCCTACATGACGGGCGCAACCATTGACGCCAACGGCGGCTGGATGATGTTATGAAATATCTAGTAGCGCAAATGTAAAAGGACGCGCCTTCCGGCGCAACTCGGGAGGGAACTTGGAAGACGTAATTGAACACCATATCGCACGACGTATCCGCCAGCTCAGAACGGCGCGGGGAATGACTTTGCAGCAGATCAGCGATTTGACCTCGCTGAGCAAGGGATTGCTTTCCAAAATTGAAAACTGCAATGTCTCGCCGCCCATCGCCACTCTCTCCAAGCTGGCCAAAGCGCTTGCAGTCCCCATTGGGGAGTTTTTCGAGACCGATGACCTGGATCCGGGAACAGTCTTTTTTCCTAAAAGCAAGCGGCAGAAAGTCCAC